>JAIELO010000350.1 GCA_019752915.1 Burkholderiaceae bacterium | reverse complement strand
GCAACGCTAATGCGACGCATTGGCGTTGCGTCCCTATTTTTTCGGCAAATTTCAGGCAAAAAAAAGCCCGCTACAGTGAGCGGGCTAAATCCAATTCTTTGCAAGAAGTGGAGGAGACAGGTCTAGTATGCTGCGACGCGACATATAAGGCAAGTTTATTTTTCGCATATCCATCATACATCCAGCGTATATCTGCTGTGTCCTCCACCCCGCTGACGCGGGCACTGCGTCTTAGGTCTTCGGCACGCAGGTCAGGACCAGATTGCTGACAGCCGATTCCGGCATGATGCCACTGCCGTTCACCAGCGTGCAGTTGAGGTCGGCTGGTTGCGACAGGATGGTGACGCCGTAAGCATCGCCGTATCGGACCACCGAGGCGAAGCTGAAGAGGCCGGCACCCGGGGTGGCGCTGTCCGCACCGGCGCTGGAGACCGACAATTGGCCACCGGTGGTGCCGTTCAGCAGCGTCACGGTGCGCGGCGTGGCGGCGGTGGTGGCGGTCGCGTCATTGTTGGCAAACAGCCCACTGAACTTGCCGCCGACGGTGTAGGCGTTCTGATAGCAGTTGATCTGTACGGCGATGGCGATGGTGTGGCCAGCCGAGCCGCTCGCAGTCGCGGCGACGGGCGAGCAGTTCTGATGCGCAGGCGGGGTCTGTACCACCACGTTGAAGCTGGTGCCGTAGTCGATCTGTTTCGGCATCACGAAGCTCGAGGCGCCAGCCGGTACGGTCAGGGTGTCGCTGCCGTTGGCCAGTACCAGACCAGCGTTGTTCAGGCCGGTAATCGTGCCCTGTACCGCGAATTGCTGTTTGCCGCCGCAGCCAGCCAGCGCTGCGCCCAGTACCAGCGCCGCAGCGGCGCCCCAGAATTTCACATTCAATTTGATGTTCATGTAGTGCTCCAGATCAGACAGGAAAGGGCGGCCGCTAGGTGAGCGGCCTGACCCGCATTATTGACAGGTGACGGTGACGCCGTTGTAGTCGCCAGCCGGCATGTTGCCGACGTTGTTGCTCAGCGTGCAGACTTTGCTGGTGTCTTTCGGCTGGGTCAGGATGGTCACGCCATACGGCGAACCGTCTGCCACCATATTCGGGAAGGTGAATTTGACGCTGGCACCAGCCACTGCCGGTGGCAGGATGCTGACGGTGTCGGAGCCGTTGGTTAGCACCAGACCTTTGGTGTCCAGACCGGTGACCGTGCCGCCCAGCGTGTACGGGTTGGTAACGCAGCTAATTTGCACCGAGTAGGCCGTGTAGACGCTGGCTTTGCCGGTATTGGTGGTGCCGACCGGGCTGCATTTCGCGCCGGTAGGCTGTTTCGAGATCTGTACGTCGAACACTTCATCAGGTGCCACCAGCTTGGTGAACACGAAGCTGACCTGACCTGAGGTGATCGGCAGCAGTTCGCCATTCTTGGTATTGGTGAGAACCAGATCCGGTTTGCTCAGGCCCGTGATGGTGCCGCTCAGGGCCAGACTACCGCCACCGCCGCCGCAGCCTGCGAAGATCGCGCCGCACAGCAGGGCCAGGCCTGCACGCTGATACAAACTTTTCATAAACTCTTCTCCAAAACGAAAGGGGGCCGGAACGGTCGCTGATGACCAGTAACCAGAAACGAAGACGGTGCCGATCAGGCGTCGGTGGGCATCTTACACGGAATCGCCCGTATTTTAGTGCATTTGCCAAGAGCTGACGCACTCACCGATGTAACAGCCTGTGACACTGGCGCTAGCGCGCCGGGCGGCGGCGCCTTGCTGCCAGCCTATTTGACCTTGGCGATCTCGCAGCGCGAGTGGCGTCCGCTGATCTGGCAACGGTTACGGATCTGTCCCTGCAGGTCGTGGATCTCTACCCGCCACTGGTCGGCGCCTTGCCGCTCCATGGTCATATAGCCAAAGCCGTCGACCCAGTGGCTGAACGCTTCCACCACCGCGCCGGCCGCCGGCGTGGCGCCGTCCGGCAGGCGTTCCGGCAGCGGCACCAGATCTTCGGCGGTGCCGGAAAAACCGGACACGAACTGGTTCGGGTGGGCGCTGGAGAAGCTCATCTGCTGCCACAGGTGCACGTGGCCCGACAGCAGGGTCTGGATGTTGTCGGGCAGGTAGAGCGGGTTGAGCGAGCCAAAAGTTTGCTGCAGCCCGGCATCGCCCTTCAGGAGCTCGATGCTGCCATCGCTCTTGCGGTCCGCGCCCATGCCCAGTATCGGGTGGTGCACGATGGCCAGATTACGCGGCGCCTGCGCGGCCAGAGCGGCCAGCTGACGGTAGGTGTCGCGGTACTGCTGCCAGCCCGGACTATCCGGCTTGAAGCCGCGCCAGCTGGTGCTGGCGCTATCGATCACCAGTAGCTGGGTGTCCTGTCCGATCGGTACGGCGTAGGGCGGGCTGTAATTGCCGATGGCGTCATTGGCCGCCAGATCGCAGTCGCGCTGCGCCAGCAGGGGACGCGGATCGAGCCAGCGCCAGTAACCCTGTCCGGCGCGGCTGCAGTTTTCATGGTTGCCACGCGCCATGATCCATGGCGCCGCCTGCAGCAGCTTGGCGGCGGGGGCGAAGAAGTCGGCCTGCCAGACATCCCAGCCATAGCCCCACGGGCTGCCGGCGCAACCGGCGTTGCCGGGCGGGCAGGCATTTTCGCGGTAATGGTAATCGCCCACGTGGATCACCAGATCCGGCTGCCAGGCGGCGGCTGCGGCGGCGATGCGGGCAAACGGGTAGGCGGCGGTATCATTGCAGGCTTGATAACTCTGGCTATGGTCGGCCAGCCGGCAACCGGTGTCGCCCAGCACCACGATGCGTTGCGGCGCGGCGTGCTGCACGGGCAGTGCGCGCCCCAGCACGCTGGCGCTGCGGTAACTACCGGCGGGTGGCAGTTCGGCTTCGCAGGTCAGCAGGGGGAATACCGAGGGTTTGGAACTGGCGACCGGTGAGACGGTGGGGCGCAGCGCCACGCTGGCCGCTGGCGAGCGTGGCCGCATGGCGACGCTGCGCTGGTCGATCTGTAGTGTCGGGCAGGCGGGGGCATCGATCAGGACGCGCGCCACGGCCTGCGCGTTTTCGCCCAGCACCACGTAAGAAGTGAAGTCCGGCGTGGTGGCCGCCGGGCCGATGCTGGCGCAGCCGCTCAGCAAGGCTAGCGGGATCAGGATCGCCAGCAGCGCGGGCGTGGCGCGCAGGGATGCCAGCAAGTCGGGGCAGCGGCCGGGCAAGCGGCGCGGCAATGGGCGGGGCAGGGCAGATCCGGACACGGCAACTCCACAGAGGTAATCAGTTAATTTACCACGGCTAGGCGATGTTTGGCTGAGCTTGCTTTAGGGGCACCAGCCGCTGCAGTGCGCATTTGGTGCGACAATAGGTGGTTTGTATTCTGCTCCTGCCACCATGACACGCCGCCCGCACGCCCTGCTATTTGATCTCGACGATACCCTCTGGCCGATTGCGCCCGTCATCGCCACTGCCGAACAGAGCTGGCATGACTGGCTGGCGCAGCGCGTGCCGCAGTTGACCGAACGCTACAGCATTGCGGAATTGCGTCGCCAGCGCATGGCGCTGCTGGAGCGCCAGCCCGAGCTGATCGTCGATCTGTACCAGTTGCGGCGCGTGGCGCTGGCGCAGGTGCTGGAAGAAATCGGCAGCGATCTGCGCCATCTGGAGGGCGCGATGGCGCACTTTGCCGAACGCCGCAATGCCGTCACGCCGTACGCCGATGTGGCGCCGGGGCTGGCGACGCTGCAGTCGCTGCTGCCGCTGGGCGTAGTCACCAATGGCAATGCCGATCTGGGCGTAATCGGTCTGCATCAGCATTTCAAGGTCAACCTGGCGGCCTGCCGGTTTGGCCGCGCCAAGCCCGATCCGGCCATCTTCCATGCTGCCTGTGCCGAACTGGGCGTGGATCCGGCGCACGCGGTGTACGTGGGCGACGATCTGCGCCTTGATGTGCAAGGCGCCCAGCGGGCCGGCCTGCGCGCCGTCTGGATGCGCCGCAGCGACGTCACAGCAGCGCCGCTGGAAGGGGTGCAGCCGGATGCAATTTGTCAGGATCTGCATGATCTGGTGCAATGGGTGCAGGGCCAGATGCAGCATTGATGCCACGCCGCATACCCAGCCGGTCGGTGCTCGGTGCATAATAGAGAGAAATGGCTTAGAAATTTGGCAGAAAACACCCAGTAAATTTACTAGCCCAGCCGGCAGCACGCCGGTAGAAACTGGCCTGACCTTGTGGTAGCAGCCTTACACGAACGACTCATCATGCAACTCGAACCCCGCGCGCAAACTTTGCTCAAAGCTCTGGTGGAGCGCTATATCGCGGACGGCCAGCCGGTCGGTTCGCGCGCTCTGTCCAAATTTTCCGGGCTGGACCTGTCTCCGGCCACCATCCGCAACATCATGGCCGATCTGGAAGAGCTCGGTTATGTGGCCAGTCCCCACACCTCGGCGGGGCGGGTGCCTACGCCGCGTGGCTACCGGATTTTCGTCGATACCCTGCTCACGGTGCAGCATCTCGACGAGCATGCGGTGGAAGGGCATATGCGGCTGCAGGCGCCGCAACCGCAGAAAATGATCAGTAACGCGGCGCAGATGCTGTCCTCGCTGTCGCAGTTTGCCGGCGTGGTGCTGAGCCCGCGGCGCGAATCGGTGTTCCAGCATATCGAATTCCTGCGGCTCGGCGAGAAGCGCATTCTGCTGGTGATTGTCGCGCCCGGCGGCGATGTGCAGAACCGTTTGCTGCTGACCGACGTCGATTACAGCCCGGCCCAGCTGGTGCAGTCGGCCAATTACATCAACCAGAATTACGGCGGGCTGGCCTTCGACGAAGTACGCCGCCGCCTGCAGGGCGAAGTGCGCCAGCTGCGCGACGATATGGGCCGGCTGATGCAGGCCGCCGTGGCAGTGGGCAGCGAAGCGATGGCCGACGATTCCGACGATATGGTGATTTCCGGCGAACGCAATCTGCTGTCGGTCAGCGATCTGTCCTCGAATATGAGTTCGTTGCGCCAGATGTTCGATATGTTCGAGCAGAAGACCGGCCTGATGCAGTTGCTCGATGTGTCGAGCAAGGCCAGTGGCGTGCAGATCTATATCGGTGGCGAATCGAGTCTGGTGCCGATGGATGAAATGAGTGTGGTGACGGCGCCCTATACGGCGCACGGCAAAATCGTCGGCACGCTGGGGGTGATCGGCCCGACCCGCATGGCCTACGAGCGGGTGATTCCGATTGTCGATATTACGGCCAAGCTGCTGTCGAACGCGCTCAGCCAGCAGTAAAGCAAACGGCGCCCGCGGGCGCCGTTGTCATGTGCCGAGCCGCAGCGGTCTAGCTGCGGTGCGGGCAGACCGTCTTGGTGCAGTTGCCGTAGATCGCCAGTGCATGCTCGGCAATCTTGAAGCCGCGTTCCTGGGCGATGACTTGCTGGCGCACTTCGATTTCTTCGTCGAAGAATTCTTCCACGCGGCCGCAATCGAGGCAAACCAGATGGTCGTGGTGCGAGCCTTCGTTGAGTTCGAAAATCGCTTTGCCCGTTTCGAAGTGGTTGCGATTGAGCAGGCCAGCTTGCTCAAACTGGGTCAGCACGCGGTAGACGGTGGCCAGACCCACATCCATATTTTCTGCCAGCAAGATCTTGTAGACATCCTCGGCAGTCAGGTGGCGTACGTCGCTGTTCTGGAAGATGTCCAGAATTTTCAGGCGTGGCAGCGTGGCTTTCAGGCCGCTGGCCTTCAGATCGTTCGGATTGTTGCTCATGTGGAGACTCTGACTGTGGGTGGTTGGTGCTGGTGAGGCGACAGTTTAACGTACTCCGGCGCGCGTTGCAGCATCGTCGCGGCGGCGTGTGCGCGAGCGCTTGGCAGAATTTGCAATGTTTTACATTTAAGTCATATAAAACAAGGACATACTAGGGGAATTGGTGGATAATGCCTGCGCAAAGTGTGCCCGGGCAGCCCCATCTTGTACCATGTGCATTATGATATAGCGTTTTTCGGCACTTCCGCTCGAACCGATTGAGGACAACCATGCGCGTCACCCAGGCTAAATTGCCGACCAAGTTGCAGTCTAAGTTGCAGTCGCCCTTGCATTCCACCCCGTCCCGTTCTACTGGCCGTCTGCCCCTGCTGGCCGGTGCGGTGTGCGTCGCGCTGGCCATGGCTGGCTGCGCCACCAAAACCACGCTGGGCGAGAAGTCGAGCGAGGTCAAGGACGCCGGCGTCACCCTCGACGCCAACAAAGGTGCGCAAACCACCACCATCACCCAGCTGCAGAAGTTCATGTGGTTCTTCTCGCCCTACCGTCCCGACATTCAGCAGGGTAACTTCGTTTCGGAAGAAATGCTGGCCCAGCTGAAGGTGGGCATGACCCGCGATCAGGTACGCTTCATCTTTGGCACCGCGCTGCTGGAAGATCCTTTCCACGGCAGCCGCTGGGACTATCCGTTCCGCATGGCCAAAGGTAACGGCGAGCTGACCACCAGCCGCGTGATTGTGTTCTTCAATAAAGAAGGCCGCGTCGAACGCTGGGAAGGCGGCAATCTGCCGACCGAAAAAGAATACATCGCACGCATTGCCGGCCCGGCGCCGCAAAGCAAGCAGGACGCCAAGTCCGATCAGTAACAGGTAACGAGGAAAGCATGACTGACATGAATATCGCCATCGCTGGCGCTGGTGGCCGCATGGGCCGGATCCTGATCGAAGCCGTGCAGGCTGCGCCCGATGCGCGTCTGGCAGGGGCACTCGATCGCGCCGGTGGCGCCAATATCGGTAGCGACGCTGCTGCTTTCCTCGGCCAGCCGGCCGGGGTGATGGTGGCTGCAGAACTGGCACAAGGTCTGGCCGGTGCGCAGTTCCTGATTGATTTCACCCGTCCGGAAGGCACGCTGGAGCATCTGGCTTACTGCGCCGAACATGGCATCAAGATGGTGATCGGCACCACCGGCTTCGACGCAGCAGGCAAGGCAGCGATTGCCGAAGCGGCCAAGAAAACCGCCATTGTGTTCTCGCCGAATTTCAGCGTTGGCGTCAACGTCACCCTGAAGTTGCTGGAGCAGGCTGCCAAGGCTCTGTCGACCGGCTATGACATTGAAGTCATCGAAGCGCACCACCGCCACAAGGTCGATGCACCGTCCGGCACCGCGCTGAAAATGGGCGAGGTACTGGCCGATGCGCTGGGTCGCGACCTGAAAGACTGCGCCGTGTACGCCCGCGAAGGCGTGACGGGCGAACGTGATCCGTCCTCGATCGGCTTTGCCACCATCCGTGGCGGCGACATCGTCGGCGACCATACCGTGCTGTTTGCCGGCATCGGCGAGCGCATCGAAATCAGCCACAAATCGAGCAGCCGCGTCACCTACGCGCACGGTTCGCTGCGTGCCTGCCGCTTCCTGGCCGATAAGAGCACCGGTCTGTACGACATGTTTGACGTGCTGGCGCTGAACGGATAATGACGCACCATGAATAATCACTTTACCCTGACCAGTTACTGGGAACAGGGCGACGCCATTAGCCACGCGGTGGCACTGGTGTTGCTGGCGATGTCGCTGGTGAGTTGGTTTTTCATTCTGTCCAAAGCGCTGGCCGCGTGGCGTATCCGCCGCAGCGCGCCAGCGCTACAGCAATTCTGGCTGGCGCCCACGCTGGCTGACGGGGTGGCCGCGCTGAGCGCTGCCGATCCCGAACAGATTTACGCGCCGCTGGCGCAGCACAGCGCCGCCTTGCAGCAGGCAGCTGGCCGCAGCACGCTGGGCAGCGCACTGGCGCCGGCCGCGCAACTGACGCGGGTGCTGCGTGACCGCATTCAGAGCGCTACTACCAAGCTGGAAAGCGGCTTGACGCTGCTGGCGTCGATCGGTGCCACCGCGCCGTTCGTCGGCCTGCTCGGCACCGTGTGGGGCATTTACCATGCGCTGGCCAATGTATCGGCCCATGGCACGGTGCAGATCGATAAGGTGGCCGGTCCGGTGGGCGAGGCGCTGATTATGACGGCGATCGGCCTGACGGTGGCGATTCCTGCCGTGCTGGCGTATAACGGTTTTAACCGCGTCAACCGGCTCACGCTGGCCGAACTGGACGCCTTTGCCTACGACCTGCAAGCCTATCTGACGGACGCCGGCCGCGCGTCCTGAAACGCGTCATCCTACTGCGAGCGCACAGCATGAGTTTCGGCAGCTTTCATCACCACCGCAATCCCGGCCCGATGGCCGACATCAATGTCACGCCGATGGTCGACGTGATGCTGGTGCTGCTGGTGATTTTCATTCTGAGTGCGCCAATGCTGAGCAACGCCGTCAAGCTCGATCTGCCGGTGGCGAATGCGGCGGCCAGTGCGCAGCAGGCCGCCAGCGTGTTGCTGGCCATCGATGGCGCGGGACAGATTTACTGGAATAACGAGCCGGTCGACGCAGTGGCGCTGGAACAGCGTTTGCAGCAGGCGGCGACGCTGGCACCGCAACCGGAGTTGCAACTGCGCGCCGACAAAAATACCCGCTACGAAGTGGTGGCGCAGGTGATGGCGGCAGCGCAGCAGCAGGGCTTAACCAAACTGGGGTTTGTTACCGCCCCCGAGAAAGAGAAATAATATGGCTACCGCCGAACTGAATGGCGCTGCGATTACCGACAGCGCCAGCTTCCACGCCGCCTGCAAGGCGGCACTGGGTTTCCCCGACAGCTACAGCAACAGCATGGATGGGTGGGTGGATTGTCTGAGCTATCTGCGCGATGACGACAATATGAGCAAGTTCCGTCTGAAGCCGAACGAACTGCTGGACATCGTCATCAAGGACAGCGCCGCCATGCAGGCTGCGGTGCCCGAGATTCTGGAAGAAGTGGCTTATTGCGTGGCTGGCATCAACGAACGTTATGACGACTACGGCGAGAAGCCAGCCCTGAAACTCAGCCTGCGCTAGGCGCTGCGGCTGGCGTTGCAGCCAGCGCGTTTACTACTGGCTCGGCACCGGCCGGCACCGGGTTCGGAATCTGCGCCTTGGCGCCGGTTTCGCCCGGAGCCAGCGTCAGCACCTCGAAGCCGGTCTCCGTCACCAGCACCATGTGTTCCCACTGTGCCGACAAGGATTTGTCGCGCGTCTCCACCGTCCAGCCGTCACTCAGTTCGCGGGTTGGGGCTTTCCCTGCATTGATCATCGGCTCGATGGTAAACAGCATGCCCGGCTTCAGAACCACGCCCTGACCGGGGCGGCCGTAGTGGGCCACTTGCGGATCATCGTGATAGATGGTGCCGATGCCATGACCGCAGTAATCGAGCACCACGCTGTAACCGGCCTTTTCGGCCACGGTCTGGATCGCGAAACCGACGTCGCCTAGCGTGGCACGCGGTTTGACGGCACGGATACCGGCCCACATTGCGGCGTAGGTGGTTTCCACCAGTTTGCGCGCTGCCTTGGACGGCTCGCCCACGTAGTACATGCGGCTGGTGTCACCGAACCAGCCATCCTTGATGACTGCCACATCGATGTTGATGATGTCGCCGTCCTTGAGGATTTGCTGTTCCGACGGGATGCCATGGCAGACCACGTGGTTGACCGAGCTGCACACGGTGGCCGGGAAGCCACCATAGCCAACGTTGGCTGGAATCGCCTGCTGCACATTGACGATGTATTCATTGCACAGGCGGTCCAGATAGGCCGTGCTGACGCCGGCGCGGATATGCGGGGCGATCATGGTCAGTACCTCGGCCGCCAGCTGGGCGGCGATACGGGCCTGAGCGATCTGTTCTGGCGTCTTGTTCTGGTTGGTGGGGCTACGGCGGGACATGGGCGACCTCTTTATTCTTTAAGGCCGATATTCTGCCACAAGCCACGCCGTACCGCCGCCGCAAGCCTGAATCCACGCTTCAGGCGGCGCTGAGTGACTAAGCTGCCAGCGCTTAGCGTACTGCGGACGGATCGAAGTGCGGGTTGTCGATCAGGCAAAGCAGATTGCCATCCGGGTCGGCCAGTTCCGCAGTGCGGATGCCGCCGCCGACGTCCTGAATCGCACCGTGCAAGGTGGCACCCAGTGCCAGGATACGTGCCACTTCGGCATCAAGGTCATCGACGCCCCAGTAGACCATGCTGCCGGTGGCGCCCGGTGTGCCGTCCGGGAGCAGGCCCAGTTCAAAGCCGCCTACCGAAAAGCCCACGTAGAAAGGCTGGTCGAAATACGGCGCCACGCCGAACACGCTGCCGTACCATGCTTTGGCGGCGGCCAGATCGGCTACCGGATAGATCGCTGTGCGCAAACCCTTGATCATGCTGTGCTCCCGAAGGTGATTGAAGATTAGTGAATATTAGTGACTATTAGTGTGGAATAGTACGGATTAGTGAAGATTATCGAAAACGCTATCTTGGCACAGCCCAAGCTCCGGCGATTGTAAAAATGGAAGCTGGGAATTAGCCAGTGTGGCGCAGGAAGTGCTGTGGCGCGCTGCCGGCGAACTGCTGGAAATCGTGAATCAGGTGCGACTGGTCAAAGTAACCGCAAGCCAGCGCCAGTTGCGACCAGTCTGGCGCGCGGGTCTGCTGTAACGCCGCCGTGGCGCGGCGAAAGCGGCAGATGCGCGCATACAGTTTGGGCGACAGGCCCACGTGCTGGCGGAACAGGGTCGCCATGTGCTGGCGCGAGACACCGAGTTGTGTTGCTAGATCGGCAATTCGCAGGCCGCCGTCGCTGGCTTCCAGTGCGCCCAGCGCGTAGCGGATCAGTCCATCCGCGTGGCGCTGCGCCAGTAGCGCCGAGGGCGGGGCAGCTTGCGCAGCACGCAGTCGTTGCAGCAGCACGCCTTCGATCAGGGCAAGGCGCGCGCGTTCGGGACGTTCGTATTCCCACAGGGCGTCGGCCAGTCGCTCGGCATCGCTGCGGCCCCATAACTGCTCAAGGTCGGCGCGCTGGTCGGTTAGCACATGCAGCGGTGCGCCCAGAAACCGGCCGGCGGCGCCGGGTTTGAAGCGCACCGCCAGTGTGCGCACAGAGGTGCTGCTGGCCACCAGTATCGGGCTACTCATCATGCCGACCGCAAAACCGGCCTGGCCGCCATCCTGCCAGAGGAGGTCGACGCAGTTATCCGGCAGCACGCGGTGGTGGTGCGCGCTGGCGGGTGCCTGCGCCGCCCACACGCAGTCCAGATGGGCTGCCAGCGCCGGATGGGGAGGATATTCGCGGTAGTGCATGGCCGCAGTATGCCATGCAGATGCCAGCGTGCGCGGCTAACCCGCTCAGGCGGGGCATGTGACGGTATAATGTTCGGTTCTTAGACAATTCTGGCCGTAGACCATCATGCAAGATAAATATAGTCCCGCAGACGTAGAAAAAGCCGCGCAATCGCACTGGAAAGCCATCGACGCCTATAAAGCGGTCGAGCACGACCCGCGTTTCCCCAAGGGTAAATACTATGCCTGCTCGATGCTGCCTTACCCATCGGGCAAGCTGCACATGGGGCACGTGCGTAACTACACCATCAACGATGTGATGTACCGCTATCTGCGCATGAACGGCTACAACGTGCTGATGCCGATGGGCTGGGATGCTTTCGGTATGCCGGCCGAGAATGCAGCAATGGCCAACAACGTGCCACCAGCGCAATGGACCTACTCCAACATCGCCCACATGCGCGAGCAGATGGAGTCGATGGGTCTGGCGATTGACTGGTCGCGTGAAATGACGGCCTGCAAACCCGAATACTACAAATGGAACCAGTGGATGTTCCTGAAGATGCTGGAAAAAGGCATCATCTACAAGAAAACCGGTACCGTGAACTGGGACCCGATCGACCAGACCGTGCTGGCCAACGAGCAGGTGGTCG
>JAIELO010000202.1 GCA_019752915.1 Burkholderiaceae bacterium | reverse complement strand
GCATGCTGTTCTCGGCCAAGGAATTGAAGCTGTCGGAAGAGGGCAGTGGCCTGCTGGAACTGCCCGACGATGCACCGGTTGGCCAGAATTTCCGCGATTACTACGCGCTCAATGACCTGTAATTTACCATCAAGCTGACCCCTAACAAGGCAGACTGCCTGTCCGTACTGGGTGTGGCGCGCGAAGTGTCTGCCCTGACCGGCGTGGCGCTGAACGTGCCGGGCTTCCGTCCGGTCGCTGTCAACAGCGCCGAAGTGCTGCCAGTGACGATCGCTGCGCCCGATCTGTGCGGGCGTTTCTCGGGTCGCGTCATCCGCAATCTGAACGCCAAGGCCGCCACGCCGGCGTGGATGAAGCAGCGCCTCGAGCGCAGCGGTCAGCGTTCCGTCTCGGCGCTGGTCGATATTTCCAACTACGTGATGCTGGAACTGGGTCGTCCGACCCACGTGTTCGATCTGGCCAAGATTCACGGCGGCCTGAACGTGCGCTGGGGTAAAGCGGGCGAAACGCTCAAGCTGTTGAACGGTAACACCGTCAGCATCGATGAATGGGTCGGCGTGATCGCTGACGACAAGGAAATCGAATCGCTGGCCGGTATCATGGGTGGTGACGCGACTGCCGTGTCGCTGGAGACGGAAGCGATCTATCTGGAAGCGGCGTTCTGGTGGCCGAATGCGATTCAGGGGCGCGCCCGCAAATACAATTTCTCGACCGATGCGGCGCACCGTTTCGAGCGTGGCGTCGATTACGCCACCACCGTCGAGCACATCGAGCGCATTACCGCGCTGCTGATCGAAATCTGCGGTACGCCGAACACGCAAGTCGGTCCGGTCGATGACCAGATCGTCAATGTGCCGCAGCCGGCGCCGGTGCGCATGCGTACTGCGCGCGCCCGCAAAGTGATCGGCGTGCCGGTCAATGACCAGATGGTGGCGGACATCTTCACCCGTCTGGCGCTGCCATTCACGCTGGAAGCTGGCGACGGCGACGATCAGGGCGTGTTCTCGGTGACCTCGCCGAGCTACCGTTTCGATATCGAGATCGAAGAAGATCTGATCGAAGAAGTGGCGCGCGTCTATGGCTTCGAAAATATCCCGGCCGTGGCTCCGGTGGCGGCCAATCACATGATCATCGCCCCGGAAAACACCCGTTCGCTGTTCGCGGTACGTCATCAACTGGCCGATCTGGGCTTCCAGGAAGTGGTCAACATGAGCTTCGTGGAGAGTGCCTGGGAGCAGGACTTTGCCGGCAATGCCGCACCGATCCGCCTGCAGAACCCGATCGCCAGCCAGATGAACGTGATGCGTTCGACGCTGGTCGGCAGTCTGGTCAGCAACGTGCGCTACAACCTGAACCGCAAAACCAATCGCGTGCGGGTGTTCGAAGTGGGCGCCATCTATCTGCGCGACGCCAGCGTGGCCGATGGCCCGCTGACGGTGGCCGGTTATCACCAGCCGAAACGCGTCGCTGCCATGGCCTACGGGCTGGTCGCGGACGAGCAGTGGGGCCAGGACAACCGTCAGACCGATTTCTTCGATCTGAAGGCTGATCTGGAGCAGCTGTTTGCGCCGCTGACCCTGCGCTTCGTGAAAGCCGAACATCCAGCCCTGCATCCGGGCCGTTCCGCCAATGTGGTGCTCGACGGCAAGGTTATCGGCTTCATCGGTGAACTGCACCCGCGCTGGTTGCAGAAATATGAGCTGCCGCAAGCACCGGTGGTGTTCGAAGTCGATGCCGAGGCGCTGCAGCAACGCAATCTGCCAGTCTACGCGGAAATTTCCAAGTTCCCCGGCGCGACCCGCGATCTGGCCGTGGTGGTGAAACAGTCTGTGCCAGCGCAAGATCTGCTCGACGCCTTCCATGACGCTTTGCAAATAAATCCGCAGGGAAATATTGTGCAAGCCATTGTTTTGTTTGATGAATATCGTGGCAAAGGGCTGGAGACGGACGAGAAATCGCTTGCTTTCCGCTTTAGCTTGCAAGATACTCAAAATACGCTGCAAGATGATGTTGTCGAGGCTGTTATGTCGGCCGTCGGTGATGCCGCCAAGCAGAAACACGGCGCACGTCTGCGCACCTGAACAGGGCGCGTTTGTTAGCGTTTTGTTCATTCGGGAGTCCGGCTAATGCCGGACTCATTCGTTATTAGAGAAGGCAGGGCAGTAAAAATTAATAACAACGACGTCGATACCGCGGTACTGCAATCCGCGCTGGCGGCTGATCTGCATCGCGCCATGCAGGTGGCCAAAGTACGCCAGGATGCAGAAAAAGATTTGCCGACGCTGACCAAGGCCGAACTCGCCGAACTGCTGTTCGAGCAAGTCGGGCTGAACAAGCGTGAAGCCAAAGATATGGTGGAGACCTTCTTTGATGAGATCCGCAATGCGCTGGAGCGTGGCGAAGCCGTGAAATTGTCCGGTTTCGGCAATTTCCAGCTGCGTGACAAGCCGCAGCGTCCCGGCCGTAATCCCAAGACGGGCGAAGAAATTCCCATCACGGCACGCCGGGTGGTGACCTTCCATGCTAGCCAGAAACTCAAAGGCATGGTCGAAGAAAGCAATCCGACGGCACGCGCCGTCTGACCGGGAGCTGAGTCATGATCCTTGACCGTGCTGCCAAGACTGAGACCACCGTACTGCCGCCGATTCCGGCCAAGCGCTACTTCACCATCGGTGAAGTCAGCGAGCTGTGCGGTGTGAAGCCCCATGTATTGCGCTACTGGGAGCAGGAGTTCACGCAGCTCAAACCGGTCAAGCGGCGCGGCAACCGCCGTTATTACCAGCATCACGAAGTGCTGCTGATCCGCCGCATCCGCGAACTGCTGTACGAGCAGGGCTTTACCATCAGTGGTGCCCGCAACAAGCTCGATAGCCGGGCCGAGCAGCCGCATAGTGCGCTCGATGAGGCAGGTCTTGCAAGCCCGCTGGCCGGGGGCGCGATGCCGCTCGACCGTGGTCTGATCCGCAGCGAATTGCTGGCCATCCTCGAGTTGCTCAAGCCGGCCTGAGGACGCAGCCGCTGGCACGGCTGGCGCACGCTCAGGCGTATCGGGCAGATTGTCCTGCGCCTGCTATACTTTCAACATTGATTAAAAATCAGCGACGCTGAAGAGCCGTGGCGCACTGCCCGGCTTGGTCTATGCCGCCATCGTCGGCCAGACAGGGAGTCACCATGATACGGGTTGCCATCTGCGACGATCACCAGATCGTCCGGGCAGGATTTAAACAGATTTTTTCCGCCACCGACGAGTTCGAGGTGGTGGCCGAAGCGGGTACCGGCCGGGAAGCGCTCGACATTGCGCGCCGCGAAGTGTGCGACGTGCTGATGCTCGACATTGCCATGCCGGACCAGAACGGCATCGACACCTTACGCACCATCCGTCAGGGGCAACCGGCCTTGCCGGTGCTGATACTGTCCGGCTATCCTGCCCAGCAATATGCCGTGAATCTGTTCAAAATGGGCGCTAACGGCTATCTGAACAAGGAATGCGACGCGGAAGAACTGATGACCGCGGTGCGCACCGTGTTTCAGGGGCGCCGCTATGTGAATGCCACGGTGGGGGAGTTGCTGGCCCAGACCCTGGATCGCGACCCGAATACGGCGCTGCATACGGAGCTGTCGGACCGGGAATTTCAGGTATTTCTGCGCCTGGCACGGGGCGAAACCGTGTCCGATATCGGCGTGGCACTGTCGCTGAGCATCAAAACCGTGAGTACCTACCGGACCCGCGTGATGGAAAAAATGGGCATGCAGTCGAATTCCGACCTGACCTATTACGCCATGAAAAATACGCTGCTCGAGTAGCACACGGCTGCCTGCGCGGTCAGCTACGCCCGCGCACAGTTGAATTGCCGCAGCGCGGCCGCGATTTCTTCACCGGTCTATAATTCGCCTACGCTGGCCGGCGCAACTATTATTGAAGGAACTCTGCGGCATGCATTTCACCCTGGAACCGGCGCCGCAACATCGTCTGTCGCTGTACAAGACCTTGCTGTGCGTGACCTGTGCACTGCTGCTGATTGTGAATGGCTTTAGCCTGTTCCACAATCTGCAATCGCTGCGACTCGCCCAGCAATCGCTGGCGCAATCGGCGCGCGTGGCGGACCGTTTGCAGTACCTGAATGTGCTGGTACTGGAAGCGGAGAGCAGTATGCGCGGCTATTTCCTCAACGGTCGCGAGGCCACCTTGCGCGCCACCCGTTCGGCCTCGACCGAAACGGATGCCGAATTCGTCGAGCTGGAAAAGCTGCTGGCCGATAATCCCTCCCAATTAAAGAATCTGACGCAACTCCACACGCTGGTACGGCGCCGCTTGCGCATCATGGGGCAGGCCATTGATGTCTACCGTGACGGCGGTTTGTCCGAGATCGTCAAGATTGCCCGTCTGAGCGATGGGCGGGCCAGCATGGATGAAATCCGCCTGCAGGTGGTGATCATGGAGCAGGAACAGAATGAAACGCTGGCGCAACGCAGTTCGGATTTTTATCAGGAATATCTGAAAGCGATCCTGCTGGGGATGAGCATCAATGCCCTGGCGATTGTGGTACTGGTGATCTTCTACCAGTTGGTGCGGCGCAGTTTTGCCAACCGTGCGCAGGTCGAGCATGCGCTGCAGAGTGCCAATGAAACGCTGGAGACGCAGGTACAGCAGCGTACCGAGCAGCTATCCGTGCTGTCGCGTCATCTGATCAGCATCAGCGAGGAAGAAAAAATCCGTCTGTCACGCGAGCTACACGATGAAATGGGCGCTAATCTGACCTCGATCAGCATGGACATTGCGGCAGTGACGCAGCAATTGCAGCAGCGTGAGCCGGAACTGGTGGCGCAGCTCAAGCGCGCCCGCGCGACGCTGATGGAGACGGTGGAAATGAAACGCCGGATCGTGGAAAACCTGCGCCCCAGTCTGCTCGATAATCTGGGGCTGTGCGCGGCGATTGAAAGTTATTGCGACGAATTTAGCCGGGTTGCCCAGTTGCGCTGCGAGTGCGATGTGGCGCCCGGCATCGAAAAAACGGCGCGCCGTTCGGGCGAACTCTCGATTGCGCTGTTTCGCATCGTGCAGGAAGCGCTCACCAATATCCGCAAATATGCCCGTGCCAGCCATGTCAGTGTCACGCTGGCGCGCGATGAACGAGGGTTGATGCTGCGCATCATCGACGATGGTGTGGGGATCGCTGCCGCGAATATGGTGAAACCCATGTCGCACGGCCTGCTGGGCATGCGTGAACGCGCATTGCTGCTGGGCGGTAGTATGAGCATCCGGCGTGGCCGTAACGAGCAGGGCACCTGTATCGAAGTGCGTATTCCCTTGCCCCAAGCAGGTACCGAAGCGGATACCGCAGCGGCGAGCCCACCCGCCGACGCCGCGCCAGTTGCGCCGCTCGTGTACGCAGAAGTCATGCCCGCAGCGATGGCGCTGCGCAAGGGGGACGCGTCGCCGCTCGTGGCGTCCGAACCGGCTTTGCAGGATGGTAGTGCCGCGCCCCCTGCGCTGCTTGCCATGCTCAATAGCACGCTACCTCCTCCAGCAGACGGTCATACTCCGTCTTCGCCACCTTGTAGCACTCGCCCGCATACCGTTCCAGACCTGCGCGATCCAGTACAGTGATGGTGCCGCGCCGGTAGGCGATCCAGCCCTGTTCCTGCAACTTGCCGGCAGCGGCCGTGATGCTTTCCCGCCGCACGCCCAGCATCACGGCAATCATTTCCTGCGTGACTTTGAGAATATTGTCAGGTGAGCGATCCAGCCGTTCCAGCAGCCAGCGGCACAGTTTCTGTTCGATCGAACTGTGGCGGCCCCCCACGGCGTTCTGTGCCATCTGGGCGAACAGGGCGGTGTTGTAGCGCATCAGCAGGGCCGGCAGGGCGCCGCCCAGATGGAACACGGCGCGCAGGTGGCGCGCATGCATGCGCAAACCATAGCCGGCCGCCTGCACGATGGCGCTGCAGATGGCACGTTCGCCGGCAAACAGCGAAACACCGACCACGCCTTCGCGACCGGCTACGGCAATTTCCGTGGTCGCACCGTTTTCCATCACGTACAGCAACGAGACGATGGCGGTGGTGGGGAAGTAGACGTACTCCATGGTAGCGCCATATTCGAACAGTTCTTTGCCTGCCGGCAGATTGACCAACTCCAGTTGTGGCAGCAGGGCTTCCAGTGCAGTGGCCGGCAAGGCGGCCAGTAATTCATTCTGGCGCGCGCCGCTCGGACTGATGGTGGCCGGCAGGATGGCACGGGGTGCACCGGTGTAGGCGCGGGTGGTCGGGCGGACAGTGGCGCAGCCAGCGCCAGTGACTAAAGAGCGGGCAGTCGGGAGGGTAGTACTGGCCGGACGACAGGTCGCCGGTGACGGGCTGGTTAGGGTATCGATCATCTTGTTCCTCGCAGTCTGTCAAAACAAACACAGCATTGCTGCGCTTTCGTGTTGTCACTACTGTAAGGCTAGCCCTGTCCACCGAACATAAGCCGGATAGACGCAGGCATGTAGTCCTGCACCGCCCAGCTGTGTAGTCCTACTCCTACGCGGACTCTGGGTTCTGCCCCGGAGCGAGGGCATAGCGGTGCGTGCAACGATGGGAAAGCTGGCGTCCCCATGTCCGTTTTTCCAACATTTTTGCAGTTTTTTGCGCGAAACCTGCCCTTGGTGAGCATTTGTGATAATTTCCTCGTGGCAATTTAAGCGCGCTCGGCTACACTAGTAAACGTGCACATTGATAATAGGAGCGGGCCATGAAAAACCGCCAGCAAGGTTTTACGCTGATTGAAATCATGATCGCGGTGGCGATCGTCGGGATTCTGATGGCGTTCGCCATTCCGTCCTACGCTGACTATGTGGTGCGCGGCCGGCTCAGTGAGGCGTTCACGGCGCTGGGCGGGGCGCAGCCCGCAGCCGAACAGTACTGGGCAAATAACCGCAGTTACGCCGGTTTCGACGCGGCTGCCGCGTTTCCTGCCAATACCGCCAATTTCAGCTATGCCCTGACGTCAGCCACCGCTTCGGCCTACACCATCACGGCCACCGGTAGCGGCAAGATGGCCGGTTTCGTCTATACCATCGATCAGAACGGCACCCACGCGACGACCGGCAGTCCGACCGGCTGGGGCACCAATGCCGCCTGCTGGGTCGATCATAAAGGTGGAGCATGTTCCAACTAAGGCCCGCTCAGCCGCGCATGCGCGGACTGACTCTGCTCGAACTGCTGATTACGCTGTCGATCTTCGGCTTGCTGCTGGCCGTTGGCATTCCCAACGCCAGCAACTGGCTGCTAGCCAATCGCGCCCGCAGCGCCAGCGAGTTCTATGCGGAAGGGTATGCCATGGCGCGCCGCCAGGCCGTGCTGCACAACAGTTTCAGCCGGATTAGTCTGAGTCCGAACACCAGCAGCGGCCAGATGAACTGGCAGGTCGATCTGTGTTTTGTGTCTGCCACCAGTCAGTGCGGCGCGGCTGAAGCCGGCTGGTCGACGGTGGACGCGGCCGCTACCAATGATCCGGAAGGGGCGGCCGGTTTCAAATCCGTACTGCGGCTCGCGGATGCCTTGCCCAGTTCGGAAATCCTGCTACCGAGTACTTTGCCGGAAGGGAGTTCGCAAGTGTATTTCACACCGATGGGCTGGGTGGATACCCGCTTTGCCGAACGCATGACGCAGTTGCGGCTCGATCCGGCCAGCCGCTACAGCGCCGAAGTACCGAGTGTGGCACTGGTGCTGACACTGGCTGGTATGGCCACCAAGTGCCAACCTTCGCTGCCTGCCAGTGATAGCCGGGCCTGTCCACCATGAAACAGCTAGCACTGACAACACGGCGCGCCGCACGGCGGCAGGGCGGCATCGCACTGCTGGAAGCCTTGCTGGCGATTGTGATTCTGGGTATCGGCCTGCTCGGCACCATCGGCTTGCAGGCACGTGCCTATTCGGCACTGTCGGACGCCAGCCAGCGCGCCGAAGCCACCATGGCCAGCGAAAAGCTGCTCGGCGTGATGAATGCCGATCTGGCCAATGTATTCAATTACACCATGGAAGAGGGCAAGGAGGCCAGTGACGCGCTGCAGCCTTGGGCAGAAGAAACCCGTCGCTATATTCCCGGTGCTTTGTTGTCCGTCCAGGTGACGCCCGAAGCGCGCCGGGTGCGGGTCGATATTTCGATCCGCTGGCAACGCAAAGCCGCTGACGATATGAATCTGCATCAGGTGACTTCCTATATAGCGAACTGATATGGCACTTCCTCTCCCACTTATCCGGCGCGGCCGCGGCTTTTCGCTGGTCGAACTGATGGTCAGCGTGGTGATCGGTCTGCTGGCACTGCTGTTTGCCACCCGCCTGATCATCAGCGGCGAACTTAACAAGGAAGCCGCCGTGGGCGGCTCCGACAGTATGCAGAACGGCATGCTGGCACTGTATTCGCTCTCGAATGATGCGGGCGAATCGGGCTGGGGTATCAACGACCCGATGCTGGCCGGTTGCGATACCGTGCTGACCGATGCCAGTGGTTATGCCTTGCCGACGGTGACACGCGGTGGCGTCAACATCACGCCCCTGGCTGCGGCACTGATCCAGTCGAATGGCAGCGATCCCGATGTCATCTCCTTCAATAGTGGCACCTCGCAGAGTGGCAACGGTTCGGCGCGCCTGTTTGCCGACTATGTGGGCGGCAATCTGTTTACCATCGATAGCCGCAACCCCTACACCTTCCTGACCGGCGATGTGCTGGTGATTGCGCCGCTCACGCCCGGCACTGGCCAGTGCTCGCTGGTGCAGATGTCCGGCTTTGGTGCGGCGCCCAACAACACGCTGCTGTTCAATAGCGGCACCGGCTTCCGCTTCAATGCGGCGGGCGGACTGGCCAATGTGTATCGCCAGAATGTCAGCTATATCTACAATCTCGGCCCCGCTACCCAGCTACATTTCCACACCTGGTCGGTGGCGAACGGCGTGCTGCGCCTGCGCGCGGCGGAATTGCCGGGGGCCGAACTGGCCCCGGTATCGGTGACCGATAACGTAGTCAGCATCAAGGGCCAGTATGGCTTCGATACGCGGGTGGTGGCCGGCAGCTACGACCCGAATCCGGGCGCGAACGGCATGCAGATCACCGCCTGGAGTTCCAGCATGATCGATGCCGATGGCGATGGTGTGGTGGGCAGCCCCGGCGATTATCAGCGGGTGGCGGCGGTGCGGCTGGCCGTGGTGGCGCGCAGCAAAACTGTGAAGAAAGCCAACGCAGCAGGGCAGTGCAGTGCCACCACCGAATTGCCGATCGTGTTTGCCAGCGCCGCACCGGCCACTGTGGCCGCCGTGCCGGTACAGGTCAATGTGGCAGTGGCGGGCGACGCCGTGCCGTGGCAGTGCTATCGCTACCGGGTGTTCGAGAACATCGTGCCGATTCGTAACGCCCAGTGGAGGCCATGATGCCAGCCCGTCCAAACCATCGACAGCGCGGGATTGCCTTGCCGGTCATGCTGATCATGCTGACGGTCATGCTGGTCAGCAGCATCTACCTGCTGAAGTCGAGCACCTCGACCACCCTGACGACGGCCAATCTGGCCTACGAGTCGGCGCTCAGCAAGGCTGCCGATCTGGGCGTGCATACCGGCTTTGCCTATCTGCGCGATATCCCGAATGCGTCGCTGCTGGAAGCGAATCAGCCCGGCAATGGCTATGTCGCCACCATGTCGCCAACCTGGACCGTCAGTACGCCGGCCTTCTGGACTGGCTCGGTGACGCTGCCGGCCGATGCGTCCGGCAACCGCGTCGAGTACGTGATCCACCGCCAGTGCGACTTTGCCGGCCCGTATAACGCCGTCAACAACCGCTGCCAGCTGACCTCGGCACGACCCAATTCCAAGACCAGCCAGCCGTATGGCAAGAGCGGGCGGTCCGATAGTCCCAATTACCTCGATCAGCCACAGCTGCATTACGTGGTGACAGCGCGCATTGCTGGCGCCCGTGGCGGCAATGTGGTGGCGCAAGCCGTGGTCATGAAAGGGCCTTGAGCCCGCTACTCTGGATGGAAACCAAGATGAACAAGTTCCGCATCCCGCTGGCCGGCGCCGTACTGGTGCTGCTGGCCTGGCTGCCGCAAGCGGCGCAGGCCGGCCTGACCCAGATCGCGCAGGTGCCGCTGCTGAATATTTCCGGTACCGGTACGGTCAAACCGAATCTGATGCTGCTGTTCGATAATTCCGGGTCGATGGACCAGACCTATACACCTGACTATGTCAACGATAATCTGTGCCGTAGTGGCGCAACGCTACAGGCCGGGGTGACCGCTTGCGGTGTCGGTCATCCGCCATTCATGAGCCCGGATTTTAATAAGCAGTACTACAATCCGGCGATTCGTTATGGCGTCCCGATCAAGGCCGATGGCAGTTACTATCCGGAGCAGAATGCCGCCAACACCAATAACTGGAGCTCGGTCAGTGGCGATGGTTTTGGCGCACACAAGGCCGACCTGTACGGCAATACGGTCACATCGAACCTGAATCTGGTGAGTGGTTTTCCCGATCTGAAATGGTGTTCCGGGGGCAGCTGCCAGTTCAATACGGCCAGCTACACCTATCCCGATGCCACTTACCAGACGGCGACGGCGTACACCACCGGCCCGTATTACTACACCATCGGTGTGGGCCAGTTCTGTACCGATGACACCATGAAGGTCTGCAAATCGACGGCGGTGGGCGCTACCGCACCGGCCGGCTATCCGGTGCCTGTCAAGGTACGCTGGTGCAGCGACCGGCTGCTGACCCAGTGTCAGGGCAAGCGGGTGGGCAGCTTTATCTATCCGGCCTATTCGACGCCGACCGGCGCGACCGCCTCCTACGGCACCATCGCCATCGGCGCCTCGGCGACGGCCAGTGCGCTGGGCATCAGCAGTGTGGTGGTCAACGGCAGCACTACCATCACCAATGGCACGGTGACGGCCGCTACCGGCACGAATAGCCTGATCAAACAGCAGACCATGGCCAGCGCGCTGGCGGCAAATATCATCGCCACCTCGGTCAATCTGGGGGCCGGGTCGAGCAAGCTGTATTACGCCTGCGTGCGCACCCCGACCGGGCAGGCCAGTGTGCCGGCGTGCAGCAGTTTCGGTATCACGCTGAGTGCGGAAAATGTCGTGGCGGTGCTGCCGGTGAGCTGCACCGGCAGTGTCAGCGTGGCCAACTGCCAGCCGTTCACGGATAGCGCGCGCGCGGGCTGGGGACTGGCGGTGACGGCACCGTCGGTGGTCAGCACGCCGTATGCACCCGGTAAAGCGGTGATTACTTTCAGCGGCAGCACCACTTCGGCATCGCTGACCGCTGTCCTGAAAAGTCTCAGCTATGCTGGCACTACCCTGATCGGATCGTCCTCGTTCAGCAGCCCGACTTCGCTGAGTCTGGGGAAGGGCCGCTCGCCGACCCAGATCGCCAGTTCGGTGGTAACGGCGATCGGCACGGGGGGCACCATCAAGGCCTATCTGGGCAATAACAGTAACTGCCCGAGCGGTTATACCAGCAGCAGTGTGTGTCTGGTGAACTGGGCGGCGGTCGATAACAGCGCCACGCTGAGCGCCTTCAGTATGGACAATCAGGGCGGCATCAGCTGGAGCCGCTCCGCCACCAGTGGCTATGCGGCGGCCGTGAATGACGCGATTGCCGTCTCGACCAGCGCCCTGTCTGCCGGTTCCGGTGCGCCCAATCCGTTTGTGCGGGTGAATATCGTCAGTGGCCAGACTTACCCGAAAGGTGTCGATCGCAGCGATTGCGCCGGCGCCAGTAGCTGCAGCTATGCCGAGGAGATGACCAACTTCGCCAACTGGTATGTGTATTACAAGAGCCGGCTGCAAATGATGAAAACCTCGGTGGGGATCGCGTT
>JAIELO010000146.1 GCA_019752915.1 Burkholderiaceae bacterium | reverse complement strand
TTCGAACCATTTGTAGAATGGCGCGTTGTCTTCGTTCAGCACTTTGGTGAACGGTTTTTGCCACACCAGATTCTCTTTCGCCAGACGCGACCAGAAGCCTTCATAGTCGGCGGCGGCTTCTGCGCACAGGGCGTTGTAGGCATCCATGCCGGCTACGGTAGCCTGGGCGACGAATGCTGCTGGTGGGGCGAACACGCGGGATTCTTGTGGGCCTTGTTGGGTCGTAGTACTAGTCATGCTGGTCTCCTGAGTTTGTAATCGTTTGAGTTATCGTTTGAATCAAACATAAACTTCATCGCTTACTGAGCCCTTACAGGCAGGCGGTAGTAGACGATCAATGTTGACCTTATGGCATTTTACCAACTTCCCCGCCCGTCAGGCAGACACGACTTTGCGCGACGACACCGCCTTGGCGCGTGTAAAATATCGGCAACTTCGCTCATCTGCACCACCTTTTGGAGATCCGCCGCATGACCAATCCCACCCCGAAACTACGCCCGCTGCCAGCATTTATCTTTATGTCGCGCTGGCTGCAACTGCCCCTCTATCTGGGACTGATTCTGGCGCAGTGCGTGTACGTATTCCACTTCTGGGTCGAACTCCGCGACCTGATCGGCGCCGCGCTCGGCAACGACGCAGCGCTGCAACACATCCTGCAGGCAGTCGCCGTGCCGGGCGGAACGCTGCCGGAAAAACTCAACGAAACCACCATCATGTTAGTGGTGCTGGGCCTGATCGATGTGGTGATGATTTCCAATCTCTTGATCATGGTCATAATTGGCGGTTACGAGACTTTTGTGTCGCGCCTCAATCTGGATGGCCACCCCGACCAGCCTGAATGGCTGTCGCACGTCAATGCGTCCGTACTGAAGACCAAGCTGGCCATGGCCATCATCGGCATCTCCTCGATCCATCTGCTGAAGACCTTTATTAATGCCAGCGCCTACTCTGAAAAAGTACTGCTCGCGCAAACCGGCATCCACGTGGTGTTCCTGCTGTCGGCCATCGCTATTGCCTACACCGACCGGCTCACCACCGTGACCCATCACGCATCCAAATCGCACTAAGAATTCCACCAATAGTTCCACTAAACTACGAGACCATCATGACCATCATCAAGCAAGAAGACCTGATCGATTCCGTTGCCGCAGCGCTGCAGTACATCAGCTACTACCATCCTGCCGATTACATCGAACATCTGGCGCGCGCTTACGAGTCCGAGCAAAGCCCGGCCGCTAAAGACGCGATCGCCCAGATCCTGACCAACTCGCGCATGTGCGCAGAAGGCAAGCGTCCGATCTGTCAGGACACCGGCATCGTCAATGTGTTCCTGAAAATCGGTATGGGTGTGCGCTTTGAAGGTTTCACTGGCACCGTGACCGATGCGGTCAACGAAGGTGTACGTCGCGCTTACAACTACGATGACAACAAGCTGCGCGCTTCGATCGTTGCCGACCCGCTGTTCGACCGTAAGAACACCAAGGACAACACGCCAGCCGTGGTGCACATGGAACTGGTCGAAGGCAACACCGTGGACGTGAAAGTGGCGGCCAAAGGTGGTGGTTCGGAAAACAAATCGAAGATGATCATGATGAATCCTTCCGATTCGCTGATCGACTGGGTGCTGAAAACCGTGCCAACCATGGGCGCTGGCTGGTGCCCGCCGGGCATGCTGGGCATCGGTATCGGCGGCACTGCCGAGAAAGCCATGCTGATGGCCAAGGAAGTGCTGATGGAAGACATCGACATGTACGAGCTGAAGCAGCGCGGCCCGCAAAACAAGCTGGAAGAACTGCGTATCGAACTGTGCGACCGCATCAATGCGCTGGGTATCGGCGCACAAGGTCTGGGCGGCCTGACCACCGTGCTGGACGTGAAGATCATGATGCACCCTACCCACGCTGCCTCGAAGCCTGTGGCGATGATTCCGAACTGCGCTGCGACCCGTCACGGCCACTTCGTGCTGGACGGCTCCGGCCCATCCTTCATGACCCCGCCACCACTGTCGACCTGGCCTAACGTGAGCTGGGCGCCGGACACGGAAAAATCGCAGCGCGTCAATCTGGATACGCTGACCAAAGAAGAAGTCGCTTCGTGGAAGCCGGGTCAGACTCTGCTGCTGAACGGCAAAATGCTGACCGGCCGCGATGCTGCCCACAAGCGTATTCAGGACATGCTGGCCAAAGGCGAAGAACTGCCAGTGGACTTCAAGAACCGCGTGATCTACTACGTTGGCCCGGTCGATCCGGTACGTGACGAAGCGGTAGGTCCAGCTGGCCCGACGACGGCTACCCGCATGGACAAGTTCACCGACATGATGCTGGAGAAAACCGGCCTGATCGCCATGATCGGTAAAGCCGAGCGCGGCCCTGCTGCCATCGAATCGATCCAGAAGCACAAATCGGCCTACCTGATGGCGGTCGGTGGTGCTGCCTATCTGGTGTCGAAAGCGATCAAGAGCGCCAAGGTACTGGGCTTTGCCGACATGGGCATGGAAGCGATCTACGAGTTCGACGTGGTCGATATGCCAGTGACGGTTGCCGTCGATGCTGCCGGTACGTCGGTACACAACACCGGCCCGAAAGAGTGGGCAGCGAAAATCGAACAGCTCAACGTTCCTATCGTTAAAGCCTGATGTCCTTAGCCCGTAGCGCCACCGCCCCGATCGGAGTATTTGACTCCGGCGTGGGCGGGCTGTCGGTACTGCGCCATATCCGCGCGCAGTGTCCGCAGGAAGATCTGCTGTACTTCGCCGATTCCGCCCATGCGCCGTATGGCGAAAAGAGCGAAGCCTATGTGGTCGAGCGTTCGCTGGCGATTGCGCAGTTCCTGCTGTCACAGGGCGCGAAAGCACTGGTGGTGGCCTGTAATACTGCCACGGTGGCAGCCATCAAGGCGGTACGGGCGCAGTATCCCGATTTACCGGTGGTCGGCGTCGAGCCGGGCCTGAAGCCGGCCGCTGCCGCTAGCCGTAACGGCAAGGTCGGCGTGCTGGCCACGGCGCGCACTTTGCAGGGCGAAAAATTCCTGCAATTGCGCGAGCAGATCAGCGCTGCGACGGGTGCCGAATTCCTGTTACAGGCAGCCGTCGGGCTGGTCGACCAGATCGAACTCGGTGATCTGCAAAGTCCGGTCATTGCCGCCATGCTGGAGCGCTATATCGCGCCCCTGCTGGCGCAAGGCGCCGATACCCTGGTGCTGGGCTGCACCCACTATCCGTTTGTGCGTGATGGCATCCAGCGCGTGCTCGATGCCCACGGCGCCGCTACGGTGCAACTGGTGGATACCGGCGACGCCGTGGCGCGCCAGCTGGTGCGCCTGCTCACCGCTGCCCAGTTGCTGCACCCGCTCGATGCGACCAGCGCACCGGCCGTACTGCGCGCCTACACCACGGCACCAGTCGCGCCACTGGTCGCGGCGTTCGAGCATCTGCTGGGACTGCATCCTGTGGTGGAAACGATCGCGGTCTGAAGTGCGCGAAAGTTTCTGCAGAAACTTTGCATTTAGATTTGCACGTTTCATTGGGGACTTGTATAATTCGGCACCTGCACACGAAACGGTGTGTAGCAAGAAGTAAATCAGTGGTGGCTGTAGCTCAGTTGGTAGAGTCCAGGATTGTGATTCCTGTTGTCGTGGGTTCGAGCCCCATCAGCCACCCCACTGCCTTACTTGAGAAATCAAAGACTTACACGCTTTCGGCGGTAGGTCTTTTTTCTTTTCTGCGCCTGTTTCGTTACAGCATCTGCCACATGTCAGCGCTCCGTCACCTACTGCTCCACGCACGCATCCGCGTAAGTATCGCAACACGACTTCGCGTTACAAAAATTTCCATTCATCTGTTTCCTAAGGGCACTAGATAGCGCTACAATGAACCCTGCTGCGCGCGTGCGCAGCGTCTGTCCACCTCTGAGTACTCGTCCCGCCATGTCTGAAGAAAATCCCCTGTACGAAGTCGCCACCTATAGTAAAGACACCCCGTCCAGCCGCCCTGATCTCGATGGGCGCGGCGGAGTATTTGTGCCCAATGAACTGTTCGATCTGAGTGGTTCAACGACCATCCGTAAAGGCTCGGGTCTCGCCGGTTTCGGTAATCCCGACGGTAGCCTGACGGTGTATTTCGAAAACAATCGCTTCGACGATAGCAGTCTGCATAAATGGGAAGACAAAGTGCGCAAAGCCTACGACCGTATGGTCATGAATGCGCCCACCGTCTCCAAAACCAAAATCGATCCCAAGTTCCTCGAATATGTAGGCTTTATCGATGGCCAGGGCATCCAGTTGAAACATCCGGAACTGGTGCAGCAGTGGCTGGAACAGTCGGGCGCGCTCGATACCGCACCGGCCGGCCCTATCATCACCTGGCCGAAGTCCAAGACTCGCTTCTAAGCCCTCTCACGAGGCATAGTCCTACACGGCGTCGGACGTTTTTCCGATGCCCAATGCACAACTCCCGCGATATGCTGAACTGACAACAAGTTCAAACATACGCGGGAGTTTCTTATGGCACGTTATCTTTCTATCGTAAGCGCTGCGCTGTGTCTGATACTGGCCTGCGCTGCCACCTACGAACTCTGCTCGGGCAACATGCTGAGCAACCAGCACACGGCGCTCTACCAACTGCGCTAAAGGTGCCGGACTTAACGGCGACGCCCACCGCCATGATGGTGGTGATAGTGGCTACCGCAACACCAGCGCCCCAGTGCGAAGCCCAGACCGATCGTGACCGGTGGATAGTAATACGCCGGTGCCGGTGCGTAATACACGGGCGCAGGCGCGTAATAGACCGGTGCTGGCGTCACGTAGGTGGTGGTATAGGCGGGTTCACTGACGTAGGTGACGCGGTTGCTCACGACCGGCAATTCTTCGGTGGTGTAGACCGTCGCCGGACCGCCAGCAACAGCACGATCGGACGGCATCACCGCAACGGTGTGCCACTGGTAGGGATCCTGCACGCGCGCCGTGGCAGGGTAATACGCGCCCTGCTGGGTGGCGCAACCACTCAGGGCAGCAAGCGCAACGAGCGCAAGCATCAAGGTCTTTTTCATGGCAATTCTCCTCTAATGGGAACTACTATAAAACGAAGCCTGCCTTGCTGGCACTGGCATTACAGCTTGTTACACCCACCGGCACAGCCGAAAAAAAAGGAACCTCGTAAGGTTCCTTCTTTTACCGTTCCCAGGGGGAATTAGTCGAGTTTCCAGGCGTAATCGACTTTGGTCCAGGTTTCTGCTGGCGCACCATCTTTGGTACCCGGTTTGAACTTGCAGGCGCTCAGCGATTTGATCGCCGCTTTGTCCAGATTCTTGAAACCACTGCTCTTGTCGACTTTGGAGTCAGCCACCGTGCCGTCAGCTTTCACCAGGAAGGACATCGATACGGTGCCCTGTTCTTCGTTCATCAACGATGCTTTCGGGTATTCCGCTTTGCAGGTCTTGGCATCAAACGATGCAGGGACCTCGGCAGCAAACACTGCTGGTGCGCTCGAAACGAGCACTGCTGCAACTACACTTAACCAACGTTTATTCGTAGACATCTGATTTCCCCCCAGTATTTAGTATCCGGCACACCGGCCAAGCTTGGCCGGCGAGGTAGTCTTACAGCTTCCAGCTATAGTCAACCTTGGTCCAGGTTTGCGCAGCTGCGCCATCCTTGGTGCCAGGCTTGAACTTGCATGCGCTCAGTGCTTTGATCGCTGCCTTATCCAGATTTTTGAAGCCACTCGATTTATCCACTTTCGATTCCACCACGGTGCCGTCAGCGGCTACCAGGAAGGACATCGTTACATCGCCCTGTTCTTCATTGATCAAGGAAGCTTTAGGGTAGTCAGCTTTGCAGTTACGGGCATCCAGCGATGCAGGAACTTCAGCAGCAAAAGCGGTCGTAGCGGCCGACAACATCAGGGCGGCGAAAACACCGGTCGAAAATTTATTCATCATGCAATCCAAGCTCATTATTATTAATAACTGATTAATCGAATCCCACAGCGGACCTACGTGCCGCGCAAAAGCGCGGCGGCAGACTGCGGCAAAAGCTTACAACGTTAGAACTCTTCCCACTCATCCTTACCAGCAGCTGGTGCAGCGGCTGGTGCGGCTTTCTTCGGTTTGGCAGCGGCCGGAGCAGATGCCAGTTTCTTCATAGGTGCACGTGGTGCAGCGGGCTTCACGGCGACGCGGGTCGCAGCGGCTGGCTGGTAAGCCGGGGCAGCGCTACGGTCTTCGTTTTCGGTCAGCTTGAAGATGCTTACTACACGCGACAGCTCATTGGCCTGATCCTGCAGACTCTGGGCCGCAGCAGCAGCTTCTTCCACCAGCGCAGCATTCTGCTGGGTCATGGCGTCCATCTCGATAATCGAGTGGTTCACCTGTTCGATACCGGCGCTCTGTTCCTGGCTGGCGTTAGCGATCTCGCTCATGATGTCGGTCACGCGACGTACCGAGGACACCACTTCTTCCATCGTGACACCGGCCTGACCTACCAGCTTGGTGCCTGCGCCGACCTTCTCGACGGAGTCGTCGATCAGCATCTTGATTTCTTTTGCAGCACCAGCGGAACGCTGGGCCAGATTACGCACTTCCGATGCCACCACCGCGAAGCCACGACCCTGCTCACCGGCACGGGCTGCTTCCACTGCAGCGTTCAGCGCCAGAATATTGGTCTGGAAGGCGATGCCATCGATCACACCGATAATGTCGACAATTTTCTTCGCCGAAGCGTCGATCGAGCTCATCGTGTCGACCACTTCCGACACCACTTTACCGCCCTTGATTGCCACATCCGATGCGGCCGACGCCAGCTGGTTCGCTTCACGGGCATTGTCGGCATTCTGTTTCACGGTCGAGGTCAGCTCTTCCATGGCCGAAGCAGTTTTCTCCAGCGAGCTCGCCTGCATTTCAGTACGCGACGACAGATCGATGTTCCCGGCGGCGATTTCACGCGAGGCAGTACCGATGGTTTCCGTACCCGAACGTACCTGACCGACGATGTCCACCAGGCTGTTGCGCATTTCTTTCATTTCGGCCAGCAGGCTGTCCTGATCCTGGCCGTCGGTGTCGATCAGAATCGACAGGTCGCCATTGGCAATCGCACCAGCGATCGAGGCAGTGTAATCCGGTTCGCCGCCCAGCTGTTTGAGCAGGCCACGGGTAATCACCAGCGCCGCTGCCACCGAAATCGCCACGGCCAGCAGACCCATGATGATCATGAAATTACGCGCGCTGGAGAAACCGGCAGCGGCATCGTCCTGCACCTGCTGGTTCAGTTTCTCTTCGAGACCGGCCAGTTGATCCAGTGCGGCCATCCATTTTTTCTGGGCCGGACGAATTTCCTTGATCAGTACCTTGGTCGCTTCTTCCGCCTTATTGGCCAGCCACAGTTCCGACGCTTTGGCGATCGCCGGCATGGCGATGGCTTCCTGCTCTTTCACCGTTGCCAGCAAGGCTTTTTCTTCGGCGTTGGCTTCGACCGCGAATTGCGAGCTCAGTTTGGTCTGGGCATCAGCATATTTCGCTGCCAGTTCCTTGATGCGATTCATTTCCGGTTCCATGTCACCGGCATCGGTCATCAGGGTCAGGATGCGCAGCGAGGTAATCCGTTCGCTGACATTGTTACGCATATCTACCACCAGACGGCCTACCACGTTATTTACCGAAATCACGTGATCCAGACGTTGCTGGATCTGGCTCATACGCAGGATACCGACGGCGGTCACCGCCACGAGGAATAACAGAACCAGCGCGAATCCAAGACCCAGGCGCGTTCCGACTTTCATTTTTGCTAAATTCATTTCGTCTTCTTCGTAAGTGACAAAGTTGATATGAGGAGCCAGCGCAAGTCCCGTTTTGTAGACGGCACTTCCACTTGCCCTTGCTGCTGAGTAATAACTATGACAGTAGCAAACAATGACTGCGAATGCAAAAATTGCGATCCGAACTGGTCTGGCTTGTCGCTTTTGAACCGCACATCACACACTTTTACATGTGAAGTTGTGTGAGTATTTGGGAATTATAGATGCAAATTTTTCCTCAAAGCAAGCAAAAACTGCCGCAGAAATACGCAAACGAACTTTCTGCGCGGAAATACCAACAGTCCCGTGGAATGTTCGCCGTTTACCGATTATTTACTTGCTGTTTAGTACCGAAGTCAGTTAGGCAAACGCAGGCAGGCAGCCGCTTCGCGCAGCAAGGCCGGGTCGCCCAGCGCCAGTTTTTTCGAGTCCGACAGGGTCTGACGGAAGGCCCGTGCGCCGGGCAGACCTTGCATTAGACCGAGCATATGGCGGGTCAGAGAATTGAGCTTCAAACCGTGCTGACCGTATAACGCGAGCTGGGCACGGATGTAGGGAATCATCGCTTCCAGCACCTGCTCGCGGGTTTTCGGCGCGCGCGTATCGCCGTAGTAGCGCTGATCGAAATTGGCCATCACGAAGGGGTTATGGTAAGCCTCGCGGCCCAGCATCACGCCATCCACATGCTGCAGGTGCAGATCGATCTCTTCCTGGGTCTTGATGCCGCCATTGATCAGAATTTCCAGCTGCGGAAAATCGCGCTTGAGCTGGTAGGCTACCTCGTACTTCAGCGGCGGAATCTCGCGGTTTTCCTTGGGCGACAGGCCCTTCAGAATCGCATTGCGGGCATGCACCACAAAAGTCTGGCAACCGGCTGCCGCCACCGTGCCGACGAAGTCGCGCACGAAGTCGTAGCTGTCGACCTGATCGATACCGATGCGGTGCTTGACCGTCACATCGATGGTCACCGCGTCGCGCATGGCTTTCACGCAGTCCGCCACCAGTTGCGGCTCCATCATCAGACAGGCGCCAAAGGCGCCCTTCTGCACCCGTTCCGACGGGCAGCCGCAGTTCAGGTTGATTTCGTCGTAGCCCCACTGCTGGCCCAGTTTGGCACTGATGGCCAGATCGGCCGGATCACTGCCGCCCAGTTGCAGCGCGACAGGATGCTCTTCCTCATTGAAGCGCAGATGGCGCTCAACGTCGCCGTACACCAGCGCGCCAGTGGTCACCATCTCCGTGTACAGCCAGGTATGCTGGCTGATATGGCGGTGAAATACCCGGCAATGCCGATCAGTCCAGTCCATCATCGGTGCAACCGACAGACGGCGGCTCGCCTTCACAGGCGAGGAATCGGAGGACAGCGGCGTTGGAACAGTCATAGCAAACCAGGCAAAAGCACATCAGGGGACGACATTATAGCCCAAGCACCGTCAGGTCTCTCAGGCAGCGGCAGGTCGCGACGCGACCCGTTGCGGGAATAAAAAAAACCGCCCGGCAGAGCGGGCGGTTCTTAGGGTGCGACAGCGAATTACGCTTCGCGCGATGCTTTCTTACGCTCGTGCTCTTTCAGGAAGCGCTTGCGCAGACGGATCGATTTCGGGGTGATTTCCACCAGTTCGTCGTCGTCGATGAATTCCACTGCGTATTCCAGCGACATCTGGATAGGCGGCACCAGACGCACGGCTTCGTCGGTACCCGACGAACGCACGTTGGTCAGCTGCTTACCTTTGATCGGGTTCACGACCAGATCGTTGTCACGCGAGTGGATACCGATGATCATGCCTTCGTACACTGGGTCATTGTGGCTGACGAACATACGGCCGCGATCTTGCAGTTTCCAGATAGCGTAGGCAACGGCAGCGCCGTCATCCTGCGAAATCAGCACGCCGTTACGACGGCCACCCAGTTCGCCTTTGGTGTTGTCGACCGGAGCGTACGCGTCAAACACGTGGCTCATCAGGCCGGTACCGCGGGTCAGGGTCATGAATTCGCCCTGGAAGCCGATCAGACCACGGGCTGGAATACGGTATTCCAGACGCACACGGCCTTTGCCGTCCGATTCCATGTTCTGCAGGTCGCCACGACGACGGCCCAGTTCTTCCATCACGCCACCCTGGTTGGCTTCTTCAACGTCAACGCTCAGTTGTTCGAACGGCTCGTGGCGCACGCCATCAACCATTTTGAACACCACGCGTGGACGCGATACGGCCAGCTCGAAACCTTCACGACGCATGTTTTCGATCAGAATGGTCAGGTGCAGCTCGCCGCGGCCCGATACTTCGAAAATGGTGTCGTCGTCGGTTGGTGCAACGCGCAGTGCCACGTTGGCTTTCAGTTCTTTGTCCAGACGGTCGCGCAGTTGACGCGAGGTCACGAATTTACCTTCGCGGCCAGCCAGTGGCGAGTTGTTCACCATGAAGTTCATGGTCAGGGTTGGTTCGTCGACGGTCAGCATCGGCAGCGCTTCCGGGGTGTCCGGTGCGCAAACGGTCGAACCGATGCCGATTTCGTCGATACCGTTGATCAGAACGATGTCGCCAGCGACAGCGTCGTCGACCAGTACACGTTCCAGACCTTTGAAATTCAGTACCTGGTTGATACGGCCCTTGATCGGGGTCGAATCCGGGCCATTCAGCACGATCACGTCCTGACCGGTTTTCACACGGCCGCGGTTGATACGGCCAATACCGATCTTACCGACGTAGGACGAGTAGTCCAGCGAGGTGATTTGCATCTGCAGCGGACCGTCCGGATTGTCATCGCGCACTGGTACGTGTTGCAGAATCGCGTCGAACAGTGGCTTCATGTCGCCGCTGCGGACTTCTTCCGTCAGGCCAGCGTAGCCATTCAGGCCCGAAGCGTAGACGATAGGGAAATCGAGTTGTTCATCGCTGGCGCCCAGCTTGTCGAACAGTTCGAAGGTCTGGTTAATCGCCCACTCAGGACGGGCACCCGGACGGTCAACTTTGTTGACGACCACGATAGGTTTCAGGCCCAGTGCCAGCGCTTTGCGGGTCACGAAACGGGTCTGTGGCATCGGGCCTTCCTGCGCATCGATCAGCAGCAGAACCGAGTCAACCATCGACAGCACGCGCTCGACTTCGCCGCCGAAGTCGGCGTGGCCCGGGGTGTCAACGATGTTAATGTGGGTACCTTCGTATTCCACTGCGCAGTTTTTCGACAAAATCGTAATGCCACGCTCTTTTTCAAGATCGTTCGAGTCCATGACTCGGTTGTCAACTGCCTGGTTTTCACGGAAGGTGCCGGACTGACGCAGCAGTTGGTCAACAAGAGTGGTCTTGCCGTGGTCAACGTGGGCGATGATGGCGATATTGCGAATTGCGCGTTTTGTAGTGGACATAGTCGTTTATATTTGCTGAAGAACTGCGGGTGCGTACAGGATGTACGGATTGCCAATTTCTGGAACCGCGTAGTATAGCATGGTGCGGTGCTTCTCTTTACAGAATCCTGAATATTTTCAAAGAGTTGCTTAATTGGCCGGGGAATTACACAAAAGCGATCAGACGCTCCGGTGCAAGAATCTGGTATTCGCCCAGCTGGGCGGTGCCGAGCAGCTTGCTGTCCTGATACACCCGGACCCTGCCCTGCTCGGGCGGTAAAGCGATACTTTCCTTGCCCAGCGCCAGACGCTGGCCGTTCAGAAAGCGTTTCGCCAGTTCCGGCGTCAGTTGTACTGCCGGGAAGCTGGACAGCAAAGCATCGACCGGCGCCAGTAAGCTCAACGGTGCCGCATGGGCACCCAGCTCGTCCAGCGTCAGCATGCCAGCCGTGCTCAATGGGCCAACCTGGATGCGGCGCAAGGCCTGCAAGTGGGCACCGGTACCGAGAGCTGCGCCGATGTCCTGACCCAGCACGCGAATATAAGTACCCTTGCTGCAGCAAACCACCAGCTTCAGGAACGGCGCTTCATAGGACACCAGCGTCAGCTCGTGAATCACCACCGGACGCGCTTCGCGTTCCAGCGTAATGCCGGCGCGGGCGTACTCGTACAGCGGCTTGCCGTCGCGCTTGAGCGCGGAATGCATCGGCGGCACCTGTTCGATAGCGCCACGGAACTGCGCCAGCACGGCTTCGATCTGCTCGAGCGTCACGTCAACAGAACGCTGGTCGATCACCACGCCTTCGGTATC
>JAIELO010000313.1 GCA_019752915.1 Burkholderiaceae bacterium | reverse complement strand
CGAACATTCAGCCACTCTGATACGCTGAATCAAACGAAATAAAAAATCCTCGGTTGCCGAGGATTTTTTTTTGCCCGTGGCCGCCGCGTGCGGGCAGCGCCGCCGCTCAAGCCGAGCGGGCGCGCCAATACTCGGGCTGCGCATAGCTGTGGCGCAGAAAGTCGACGAAGGCCCGTATGCGCAGCGGCAGGTGGCGGCGCTGGGCGACCAGCTACGCCAGTATCAGTCCGGCACGGCCGCGCTCAGCGATAGCACCAGCAGCGCCCAGCAGGACTGGCTGCGCAAGCCGCCGCCGCAAGGCATCCTCGCGGCCAAATAAAGGCCGGGCTATAGCGGCTAGGAAATACCGGCCGGGAAATACCGGCCGGAACATGAAAAAGCCCCTGCGCAGCAATGCGTCAGGGGCTTTGTTTTGCGCCGTGGGGCGCGTAGCGCTAGCTGATGTAATTGAACAGCGATAGCCCGGACAGCGATTTGAAGGACTTCTGGGCCGCGTCCAGCATGGTCTGCTGCTGGGTGAACTGGGAGATGGCCTTGACCGTGTCGACATCCTGCAAGTCCGACAGGGTGGCCGCATACTGCAGATTCAAGTCGTCACCGGCGCTGTCCAGATAGTCCAGCTCTTTCAGACGCGAACCAACCGCCGACTGTACCGACAGCAGGTTGTCGGTGGCATTGTCGATATTCATCTGCGCCTGATTCAGTTTGTTGTTCAGGCTGGCCTGCCCGGCGGCCCCATCGCCCGGCGCGCGCAAAGCGGCGATCAGATCGGTCACCGTGGTGAACACGGATTGCCGGGTACTCGGCGCGACCGAGAAATTATCGAGATTGGCGGGCTCGCCTTTTATTTCGAACTGCAAGCCATCAAAGCTGATGCTCTGACCGCTGGTATAAGCCTGTGGCACGGCCGGAACGGGCGCCGCCGGTACCGGCTGGTTGAGCGTCAGGTCGGTCACCGTGTAGGTGGTGGACTTGGGCGTACCGGGCGTGGCAGGCACCACCTGAAAGTCGATCTGGTAGTTATGTCCGGTCAGCAAAGTGGCGTCCTTGACCGAGCCGGGGCTGATGATGGCGGCGCCGCCACGGCTAAAGTTGGCCGGATCGGCACCGGTAACAAAGGTGCCATTCCCGGTCAGGTTGTTTTCGAAGATCGCCGAACCGGAATCGCTGATCGGCACCTTGCGGGTCGAACCAACCTGCAGTTCGCGCTGCCCCTGATCGCCCTGATAGGCCGCCCCGGTCGCGGTGGCGGTGAATGGCAAGGTGGTCGATTTGTAGCCGGAAAACACATAGCCCCCCACCCCGTCGGAGGTATTGGCCTGACCGATCAGATCGGCAAGGCGCCCCTCCAGTTCCACGGCCAGCGATTCGCGGTCTTTCTGGGTCATGCCGCCATTGCCGGCATTCACCATCAAGGTTTTGACGTCCTGCAGAATCGAGGTCGAGCTGGCCAGTGCCACCGTTTCCAGCGACAGCATGCTCTTGGCATTGGAACGGTTGGTCACCAGCTGGGTGTTGATCGATTGCGATTGCGTCACTTCCAGCGCGCGCGCGGTGGCGATCGGATCGTCGGCTGCCGTCAGATTGCGGCGCCCCGTCGAGAGCTGCTGCTGGGTACGCGAGAGCGAGTTCTGCAGCGAGCCGATCTGCGTCACGCCGACGTCGAAGATAGTCTTCGAACTGATACGCATAGTCATGATGGTTACCTAATATTGAGCAGGATATCGAACAAGGTGCTGGCCATCTGCACCACTTTACCGGCGGCCTGATAGGCTTGCTGGTAGCGTAACAGATTGGCCGCTTCTTCATCGAGATTGACGCCGGAGACACTCTGCTGCTGATTGGTGGCCTGCGCCACTGCCGCATCGGCGGCATTGTTACTGATCTGTGCTTCGCGCGCCTTGTTACCGACAAAGTTGACCAGCTGCGCATACGTGGTCTGGTAGGTGGCCCGGCCACCATCGAGCACGTTCTTGCTCTGCAGCGCGGCCAGCAGCGCACCGTTGCGGCTATCGCCCACCCCGCTGACGTTGGGGCCGACGGTAAATTTATCCTGATCGGCCAGCGTGCCGCTGATACTGACATTGATGCCGCCGAAATTGATGGCGGCCCCTTCGGTATAGGGAATCGACGGCGTGCCGGCCGGATACACCGTGGCCGTGCCATTCACCGTCACCGTCACATCCTGAGTAGCAGGAAAACCGGACAGCGTGCCGCTGGCCTTGTCGAACGTCAGCGTCAATGGCGCCGTGAGTGCGTTGCCGGGCTGCAGATAGGCGGCATCGACCGAACCGGCAGTGATTTTTCCGGAGCCCGAATTGGTAGTTGGCGCGGCCGTCGCAATCGGCGCCGCCAGCGCAATTTTGCTGCGATCAACCACCAGCACTTCCAGCTGGCTGGCCGCCATATAGGTCGGCCGCACCACGAAATTGTCCTTGGCCTGCGGCGTACCGGTGATGGTGTAGTCGACCCCGTCGATGGTCTGCGGCACGGTCTGCGGGAAGGGATTGATCTGGGTGATCTTGCCATCGCTCTTGCGCGTGACATTGAAATTGAGGCCATCGTAATCGACGCTGTAATCGCTCGACGTCAGGGCACCGGCATCGGTGACCACCGCCGTGACATCGGCGGTACTGGCCAGCGAATTATGGCTGTTACGCCCCACATAGGCGTTGATGGGGCCGAAGAATGGCGTGCCCAGCGCCCCATTCTGATCCTGTCCCAGTACATGCTGGGCATTGAAGCTCACCGCCAGACCGGCGGCAACCTGGCCCATCGAATTCTGGGCGCGATCGAGCGCACCGTTGCGGAATTCCAGTAAGCCGCCCAGCTGGCCACCGGTGAACACGCTTTCCGGCAACGGGCTGAAGGTCCCGTTATCGGCCTTGTAACCGAGCGTGACGCGTGCCACATCGGTGGGCGAATTGGAGGTGCCGAGCTGGAAGGCGGTGGTGCCCACCACCAGTGGCTGGCCGGTGCCCATTTCCACCGTCAGGGTGTTGCTCGGGCCTTCCAGCACGGTGGTCTTGACCATTTTATTGAGCTCGGTGAGCAACTGGTCGCGGTGATCGAGCAGATCATTGGCCGGCTTGCCATCGGTGGTCAGCCCCGAAATAAGATTGTTCAGGCTGGCGATCTCGCGCGCATAGGAATTAATTTCCGTGACGTTCGAGGCGATCTGGTTATTGACCCCGGAAGCAATCTCGCTCAGGCGCGCGCTCATGCCCTGGAAACGCGACACCAGCGAACCGGCGTTCGAGAGCATGGCCTGACGCGACGCGGCGGAAGCGGGATTCGAGGTGGCATCCTGCACGCCATTGAAGAAGTCCTGCAATGCCGGCGACAGGCCGGCAGTGGGATCGGCCAGTAGATTGTCGACCTGCGCAATCTGTTTGCTGTAGGCGTCCAGCGAAGCCTGACTGGCTTCGGCGCCGCGCAACTGGGTGGCCAGGAAATTATCATAGAAACGCCGTACCGCGACCACCTCGGTACCACTGCCGACAAACCCGAAACCCTCGTCGCGGGTCGCGGTATCGGACTGGATTGCCACCTGACGGCTATAGCCCGCCACACCAGCGTTGGTGATGTTGTTGCCGGTAGTGGCCAGCCCTACCTGGGCCGACAACAGACCGCTGGTACCGATGCTGAGGAGGTTGGACATGATGGATTACTCTCTATGGTGTCATTAACGGCAGAACGGCGCCAAACTTGATTAGCCAGCCAGCGAGCGCTTGATGATGCTCGCCAGCTTGGTGGCGTAATGCGGGTCGGTGGCGTAGCCGGCCTTCTGCAAGCCCTGCGCAAAACGGGTCGCGTCACCAGCACTGGCCAGCACTTTTTCATAGCGCGGATTGCTGGCGATGAGCTTGGCATAATCCTTGAAACTATCGCTATAGCTGTCATAGGCGCGGAAGCGTTCGACCCGGGTTTGCGCCTTGCCATTCACATATTCCGTGGTGCTTGCCTCGACCACTTTGCCCTTCCAGTCGGCACTGGCTTTAATGCCGAACAGGTTGTGACTATTGCTGCCGTCACGGCCCTTGATTTCGCGTTTGCCCCAGCCACTCTCGAGCGCTGCCTGACCCAGCATGAACTTGGCCGGAATACCGGTGGTGCGGCTGGCTTCTTCCGCAGCGGCACCGAGTTTTTCCTGGAATTTGCGCACATGCGGAGCACTCGAACCGGCGTTGGTGGCCGGAACCGCACTCTTATCATCGACCGAGCCAGCGGCAGCACCACCGGCGGCGGCAATCGCACGCTGCAGACGCGCATCGTTGAGGCTGGCCAGACCGGCGAAGCTACCACCGTTCTCGTTGGTGGCCGTGCTATCGGCACCGATGGCCAGTGCCTGATTCTGGGCTTGCGTACCCTGCGACAGCTGACGGATCAGCATATCGGACAGGCCTATGCCCTTCTTGGCGATATTCTGGCTGGTCTGCTGGTCCAGCATCGAGGTAAACATCTTGGTCTGCTGGCTATCCATCAGGCCATCCTGCGGTGAAGCATCGCGCATGCTTTTCATCATCATGTTGACGAACATCGCTTCGAACTGGGTGGACGCGGTTTTCAGGGCGTCAGCGCTACCGGCACGGGCCGATTGCTTCAAATTGCCCATGTCCTTCACGTCCAGGGCAAATTTATTGTTCAGATCATTCGAAATGTTCGGGCTACTCATGATGGCACCGCCTTAAATGATTTCCAGCTCGGCGCGCAGCGAGCCTGCCGCCTTCATGGCCTGCAGGATCGACAGCAGATCCTGCGGCGTGGCACCGATGGCATTGAGCGCTTTCACCACTTCCGACAGCGAGGCACCGCCTTTGACCAGCATCACCTTGCCAGGGTCAGCCTTGATGCCGATCTGCGGGTTCTGGGTCACCACGGTGCGCCCGCCGGACAGCGCATTCGGCTGGCTGACCTGCGGATCGGCGCTCACCGAGACCGACAGATTACCGTGCGAAATGGCGCAGGTATCGAGCGTGACGGCACGGTTCATCACCACCGAACCGGTGCGCGCATTCATGATCACTTTGGCGGGTTGCTCGGACGGCGAGACCTGCATGTCCTGCAAGGTACCGATGAAGCTGACGCGCTGGTCGCTGCTGCTGGGCGACTGCACGCGGATCACGCGGCTGTCGAGCGCATAGGCAATGCCGGGACCGTATTTGTCGTTGATGGTTTCCACCACACGGCTGGCGGTAGCGAAGTCGGCCGTATTGAGTTCCAGCTTGATGAAGTTGCCCTCACCGAGCTGCGAAGCGACGGCCCGCTCCACCGTCGCGCCACCGGAAATTTTGCCCACGCTCAGGTGATTCACCACCTGCGAGCTGCCGCCCGAGGCAGCGCCCACGCCGCCCACCAGTACATTGCCCTGCGCCATGCCGTAGACCTGACCATCGGCGCCTTTGAGGGGCGTCATCAACAGCGTGCCACCACGCAGACTTTTGGCATTGCCCATCGACGAGACCGTAATGTCGAGGGTCTGGCCCGGCTGGGCAAAGGCCGGCAGCGAAGCGGTGACCATCACGGCCGCCACATTTTTCAGTTGCAAGGTGGTGCCCTGCGGCAGGTTCACGCCCAGTTGCTGCAGCATCGACACCACGCTCTGCACGGTGAACGGGGTTTGCGTGGTCTGGTCGCCGCTGCCATCGAGGCCGACCACCAGACCGTAACCGATCAGCTGATTCTGACGCACGCCAGCAATGCTGGCCAGATCTTTCAGCCGTTCGGCGCGCGCCGGCTGCACCAGCGCGGCACCCAGCAGCAGTACCAGCAACAGCAGCGCCAGTTTGCACAGGCCGGCGACGCGGCGCACGGCTTCATTGATACGTTCGTGGCTGTCCATGATAGTCATCAGAAAGGTAACAGGCTCTGGAAGAAACGCGACGCCATCGAGGTCATTTCAGCCCGGTCGATGGTGCTATTGGTGCGGTATTCCACCTTGGCGTCCGCCACGGCCGTCGATTGCACCGTGTTGCCGGTAGCGATATTGTCCGGATTAATCATCCCGGAGAAGCGGATGAATTCCACACCCTTATTCATCGCCACCTGTTTTTCACCGGCCACGATCAGGTTACCGTTCTCGAGCACTTCCACCACCGTCACACCCATCGTGCCGGTAAAGGTATTGCTGGCCGACTGGTTGTCGGCATCGCTAAATTTGCTGGCGCTGTTGGCACCCAGCGTGCCGCCAAAGGTCGATTGCAGCGGACCGGGCACACTGGCGCTGACACTGCCGGTCTTGTTGCCGGAACTGGCACCGGCTTTGACGGCCGAGGTTTTTTCTGTAATCACCAGCGTCAGCACGTCGCCGATGTGGCGCCCGCGCCGGTCTTCGAAGATGGGACGGTAGGCGGCCTGCTGGTAAATTGCGCCACTGCTGGGCGCAGCCTGACGTTGCACACTGGCCAGCGGACGGGCCGTCATCGGCATCTGCACGATGGAAGTGGGGGTGGCCGCGCAACCGCTTAAAGCGAGCGCTGCCAGGAAGAGTGAAAGCGTTGTTTTCATGACCGTCTCCTTACATCTGCGACAGTTTCTGCAACATCTGGTCGGAGGTCGTGATGGCCTTCGAATTGATTTCATACGCGCGCTGGGTCTGGATCATATTCACCATTTCCTCGACCACGTTGACGTTCGAGGTTTCCACAAAACCTTGCAGAATCACCCCGGCACCATTGGTGCCCGGCGTATTGGTTTGCGGGTTACCGGACACCCCGGTTTCCACATACAGGTTCTCGCCCTTCGATTCCAGCCCGGTCGGGTTGATAAAGGTCGACACCTGGATGCTGCCCACCTGCTGCGGTGCGACCTGCCCCGGCAGCGTCACCGACACCGTACCGTCGCGGCCCACCGTAAACGACTGGGCATTGGCAGGAATGGTGATCGCCGGTTGCAGCACATAGCCGCTGGAGGTGACCAGCTGGCCATTGTTATCGCGCTGGAAGGAGCCGTCGCGGGTGTAGGCGGTGGTACCGTCGGGCAGCAGCACATTGAAGAAGCCGTTGCCGCTGACCATCATGTCTTTGTCGTTGCCGGTGGCCTGGGAGTTACCCTGCGTGTGGATGCGCTCGATTGCCACGGGACGCACCCCGGTACCGAGCTGCATGCCGGACGGCAGATTGGTTTGCTGGGAGGACTGGGCACCGGGCTGGCGCAGGTTCTGGTACAGCAGATCCTCGAACACGGCACGCGACTTTTTAAAGCCGTTGGTACCCACGTTGGCGAGGTTATTGGTGGTCACGTCGAGCGCGGTCTGCTGCGCTTCCATGCCAGTCTTGGCGATCCATAATGAACGTATCATGCTGCTTCTCCCATGCTTGGACGGGTAGCGACAGCTACTCATCCCACCCAAGCATTATGCGGCAGCAGGCATCAACCTAAAGCGAGGATCTGGGTGGCTTTTGCCGCGTTATTCTCGGCATTCTTCAGCAAACTCATTTGCATTTCGAACTGTCTGGCCAGACTGATCATGTTGACCATCGAGTCGACCGGATTGACATTGCTGCCTTCCAGCGCGCCATCGACCAGCCGCACGGCCGGATCATTGTCGGCCACGACGCCACTGGTCTGACGGAACAGGCCATCGTCGCCGCGCACCAGTGCTTTGGTGTCGGGATTGACCAGCTTTAAGCGCCCCAGCACGTTGGCCGGACCGGGTTTGAAGTCGTTCGAGATGGTACTTACCGTACCATCGCTGGCGATGCTGATGTTGGTATCGGGCGGGATCGCGATCGGTCCGCCATCGCCGACCAGCGTCAAGCCGCTCTGGGTCTGCAGCAAGCCGTTTTCGCTCACTTTCAGACTGCCGTTGCGGGTATAGGCTTCGGAACCGTCGGCCGAAGTGACGGCCAGCCAGCCCTGATCGCGGATCGCCACATCGAGCGGGCGGCCGGTGGTCTGGATCGGCCCGGCACGCATATCGGAACCCACCGTGGAATCGACCACGAAAGCCCGCGTGGCCAGCCCGTCCGAGATGACCGGCACCGCGCGGAAGCTGTCGAGCTGGGCGCGAAAGCCGGTGGTGGTGACGTTCGACAGGTTGTTGGCCACGGTGGCCTGCTGCTCCATCACGTGGCGAGCACCGGTCATTGCGGTGTAGACAAGGCGGTCCATGGCGGCTCCCGGTTCCGGTTTGCGTTAGCTTAGGCGTTGAACGATTAACGCAGGTTGACCAGCGTCTGCAGCACCGAGTCCTGGGTCTTGATGGTTTGCGCATTGGCCTGATAGACGCGCTGCGCAGTAATCATGTTCACCAGTTCGGCCGTCAGATCGACGTTCGAGGTTTCTACCGAGCTGGCGCGCAGCGACCCCATCGAACCGGCATTCGGCACCCCGATGGTCGGCGTACCGGAAGCGGAGCTTTCGGCCCAGCAGTTGTTACCGAGTGGCGTCAGACCATCCACGCTGGCAAAGTTGGCCATCGCAATCTGGCCCATCGGGCGCGATTTACCATTGCTGTACTGCCCCAGAATCACGCCGTTTTCATCAATGGCGTAACGCTGCCAGGAACCGGCCGAGTAACCATTCTGCACCGAGCCCAGATCGTTGGTGACGCTACCGTACTGGGTGGTCTTGTCGAACGTGGTGGCGACCACCATCGGCTGCTGGGCACCGGTGTCCGGGAAGATCGGCAGGCTGATATTGAACGGCAGCGTTTGCGGGGTCGGCAGCAGCGCCATGGCTTGCGGATTGAGCGCACCGTTGCGGTCGAACAGCAGGGTACCGACTTTAATCGCGGGCACCGTGATGGCGTTCGACAGCTTGGCATTGATCTGGTCCGGGGTCATGCCGGTAATCGAACCGCTGGCGGTTGGATCGAGCGCGCTGAAAGCCGCCGTCAGGGCATCCAGCTGGGCTTGGGATGCGGCCGCTGGTGGCACCGAGGCAGCAGTCAGCATCGAGTTGTAGGCCGCGCTGGCGTAGGCGCCGGCAGCGGCAGCGATCGCGGCCACATCCGGCGGCGTGGCACGCACCGCATCGTTGTAGACCAGGCGCGCATCCTGCACGGTGGCATCACTGTTGATGGCCGCAGCCACACTGCCCGACACCACTTCCTTGTTGTCGGCGGCCGCATACACGTCCCAGGTATTGGCATCGGTCTTGACGTAGTAAGTGGTCATGATGTGCGAGGTACCCAGACTGTCGTACACATTGAGCACGGTCTGCTTGTTATAGCTGGTCGGATCGCCGGCATCGAAGGGGATGGTGGCCGGCACTTTTTCTGCCGAGCTCAGGTTCAACTGGAAGTTGGCGGTGGTGGTTTGCACCGGCGTCAGATCCGACTTGTCGAGCGTCAGCGGCACTGGCGCGCCGAGCTGGATCACCCCTGCCGCATTCGACAGGTAGCCGGTCAGCTGGGCGCCCTGGGCATTCACCAGCGTGTGGGTATTATCTTCGTGGAACTGGCCATTGCGGGTGTACTGCACGGCACCGTTGACGACCTCGCGGAAGAAGCCGCCACCGTTGATGGAGACGTCCAGCGGATTGGTACTGGTTTCGATATTGCCCTGGGTGAACTGCTGGGCCAGCTTGGCGGTGGTCACACCGATCCCCGCGTTATTGCCCGACACGCCATTGAGCGAGTTGGCATACAGGTCGGCGAATTGCGCCTGCGAGCTCTTGAAACCAACCGTGCTGGCGTTGGCGATATTGTTGCCGATCACATCCAGCGATTTGGATGCCGAATTCAGGCCGCTAAGTCCTTGTTGGAACATGGTATTCCCCCGTCTAGGTATGAGGTGTAAGGTCTAAGGTGTAAGGTCTACGCTGTAACTGCGCTCACCGCACTGTTACAGAACTTCTTTCACTGCGGACATGGCGAACTGTCCCAGTGAAGTATTCAGTTTGACGCCGCCGCTGCCGGTCGAGACGCTGGCCACTGAGGCCAGTTGCAAGGCGGTGGCATCGCTGAGCGTTTTACCGCCGCTGACCGCCTTGACGCTAAAGGTGTACTTGCCCGCCGCCGCTTTGCCACCGGCATCGGTGGTGCCGTCCCAGGTAATCGGATAAGTGCCCACCTCGCTGCTTTTCAGGGTCAGGGTACGCACGCTGGCGCCCGCGCCATCCTGGATGGAAATCGTCACGCTTTCCGCCGCCGAGGCCAGATCGACGCCGAACACGCTGCTGCTGGTGGTCTTGCCGCTGCTATCGGTGCTGCTGGAGAGCTCGATGCCCTTGCCGGCCACCAGCACGCCTTTGCCGATCAGATTGGTGGCGTTCAGCGACTGGGCATTGGCCTGGTCGGTGCGCAGCGATTCCAGCGTGGCATTGACTTTGTTAATACCGGTCACGGTCGACAGTTGCGCCAGCTGGCTGGTCATGGCCGCATTGTCCATCGGATTGAGCGGATCCTGATTCTTCAGCTGCGTCACCAGCAGCTTCATGAATTTATCCTGATCGGCCTGTACGCTGTCGGTGGCGGCTTTGCTGGTGGTGCTGACACTAGACGCCTTGGGCGTATCGGTCACTGCGCTGATAGTCATGATTACCTCTTAAATTTTACTGGCCGATGGTCAGGGTTTTGAGCAACAGCGTTTTGGCTGCGTTCATGGTTTCGACGTTGGTCTGGTAGGAACGCGAGGCCGACAGCATATTCACCATCTCGTCCACCACATTCACGTTCGGCATCGTCACATAGCCTTTGTCGTCCGCCATCGGATGTTTCGGGTCATACATCTGCTTCATCGGCGACTGGTCTTCCACCACCTGCTTGACGCGCACGCCGGTGGAACTACCGCCACTACCTTGCGGGGTGGCTTCGAACACCACCTGACGGGCCCGGTAGGCTTCACCGCTGGCACTGGTGGCACTATCGGCATTGGCCAGATTCGAGGCCACCACGTTGAGGCGCTGGGCCTGGGCACTCATGGCCGAGCCCGACACATTGAAAATATTAAACAGTGACATGATTAATTAGCTCCCTGTATCGCGGCCATCATATGTTTGATCTGTGCATTGATCATGGTGATGCCCGCTTCATAACGCACCGCGTTATCGGTGAACTGGTTACGTTCCACATCCATGTCGACGGTATTGCCGTCAACGGCGCCCTGCACCACGCCGCGGTACAGCAGCGGCGTGCCCTCGGCGGTGGTACCGGCGCTTTGCGGAGGGTTAGGGAAATGTTTGGCGGCCGTGGTACGCAGCGTGGCCGTCGGGCTGGCGTTATCGAGTGCTGCCTGCAGCGCGCTATTGAAGTCGATGTCACGGGCCTTGTAATTGGGCGTGTCAGCGTTGGCGATGTTCGACGCCAGTACGGCCTGGCGCTGCGAGCGCAAGCCCAGCGCGGCTTCATTGAAGCGCAGATACGCGTCGAGTTTTCCCACCATGACAGCCTCCTGTGATCACGCCCCAACGACGGACGAACTGGTTATGACAGAAGCGATGATACGGAATTCGCGGTCCGCGCCATCGGCCAATAAGCGTCTGCTTTCCCGGCCTATTCATCCATTCAAGTTCGGCGCGGCCGATTAAGATGGCAGCATCCAACGCACTCTGACCGGCCTGCGCGCCGGCACCACGCCATGAACACTCGTCTTGCCTGCACCCTCAGTGCGCTGCTGCTCACACTCAGTGGTGCGCTGCACGCCCAGCCCGGCGCGGCCCGTCAGGAAATGGCCAGCGTGCGCCGCAGTGTTGAGCAGTTTTTACAGATCCAGAGCGCCGGTCTGCCCGGTCAGGTCAGCATCAGCGTGGGCGCCATCGACCCGCGCATGCAGCTGGCCGCCTGCCCCGAGCCGCAGGCCTTCTTCATGCCCGGTGCGCGCGCCTGGGGCAAAACCACGGTGGGGGTGCGCTGTGTCGCGCCCAGCGCCTGGACCATCTATGTACAGGCCAGTGTCAGCGTGATCGGCGAGTATCTGGCCAGCGCCGTGCCGCTGGCGCAGGGCCAGAGCATCGAAGCCAGCCAACTGGTGACGCTGAAAGGCGACCTGACGATGTTGCCCGCAGGAATCGCCACCGAACTGACCCAGGTGGTCGGCCGCAGTGCCAATATTTCCCTGCCGCCAGGCACGCCGCTGCGTCTTGATACGCTGCGCAGCAAGCCGGTGGTGCAATCGGGCCAGCTGGTGC
>JAIELO010000204.1 GCA_019752915.1 Burkholderiaceae bacterium | reverse complement strand
GTTGAGCAGGGTGGTTTTACCTGCGCCGAGGAAGCCGGTGAGGATGGTGGTGGGGATCAGTGCCATGGTGCGTGCCAGTCGGGTCAATAAGTGAGCTAGATGGGGATGAAGCGGGGAAATTCAAGCAGCCGATTATGCCGGAATTCGCCGCGTGCGCGCAAACTGCACGCTTGAGCCAGCGCAGAGGGGGCTTATTTGCGTTTTGCGCGCGGATGCGCCTGATCGTAGACAGCCGCCAGATGCTGGAAATCAAGCGCCGTGTAGACTTGCGTCGAACTGATGCTGGAGTGGCCTAGCATTTCCTGAACGGCGCGCAAGTCGCCGGACGATTGCAGCACGTGCGAGGCGAAAGAATGGCGCAGCATGTGCGGGTGGACGGACACGGCCGTGCCATGCGCGAGGCCGCGCGCGCGCAGGCGTTGCTGTACCACGCGCGGGCTCATGCGGCTGGCGCGGTTGCTTAAAAATAAGGCATTACTGCCATCGCTTGGCGCCGGACGCACTGCCAGCCAGGCCGCCAGTGCTGTCAGCGCGGCGCTGCCGACCGGGACTACGCGCTGTTTGTTGCCTTTACCGGTGACCAGCACTTCGCCGCTTTCCGGCACCACCCAGCCCAGTGCGCCGGGACCGGCATGCAGGTCCAGTGCGGTCAGTTCCGAGACCCGCAGACCGCTCGAATACAGCAGTTCGAACATGGCCTGATTGCACAGCTCGGCGGGCTCGGGGCTGCTACCGGCGTGCACTGCGACGGGTGCCACCAGTTGCACGGCGTCGTCCACCGACAGGGCGCGCGGCAGAGTACGGGCGCGTTTCGGCGGGCGGATGCCCTGTACGGGGTTGCTGGCCAGCGGCAGCTGTTCGCCGAGCCAGTCGAAAAAACCGCGCCAGCTTGAGAGTTTGCGGGCAATCGAACGGGGATCGAGGCCACGCCCATGCAGGGTGGCGGCCAGACGGCGGATGGTGTTGTGTTCGATTTGTGGCCAGGCTAGGCCGGGCGTGAGGCTGGCCAGTTCGAGCAGATCGCGCGCATAGGCACTGACGGTGTGGGGAGATAGCTGGCGCTGGGTACGCAGTTGCGCCAGATAGCCGTCTATCCAGCCCAGTCGGGGGTCTGGAGAGACGGACATGGGAGTGTGCTGACTTAGGCCAGCAGCCAGGCCAGCGCCGTGCTGCTGGTTTCGCCGATGTGGATCAGGAAGTCGGTGGCCATCAGCGAGGTGAAGCGGGCCGGATCGGCCGAGCCCAGAATCAGCAGGCCGAAGGCGTCCTTGTTGCCCGGCTTGCGCAGCGGGATGATCACGGTCGAGGTGATGCCGGTCGGGTCGTCCAGCCAGCTGACCGCTTCGAAGTCCTTGTTGGTGCCGCAGTAAGGCGCCATCAGGCTGTTGGCGAAGATGCGGGCATCGTCGGAAACGCCGCGCACGAACCACTCGCCGGCGTATTCCGCTTCGGTATTCCAGATCCGCAACGTTACCTGCGGCACATCAAAACTCGATTTCAGACCACTGGTCACAGCGTGTGGTATGGAACCCACATCTTCCGATTCCAGCAAGATCTTGGTCCAGCGGTGGAACTTGTTGGCGATGGCTTCGTTTTCCGAGGCCAGACGCATCAAGTTGCTCATGCGCAACTCCAGCGTCTTGTATTTGTCGCGCATGACTTCCATCTGGCGCTCCTGCAGCGAGACGGCGCGGCCAGTGACGGGGCTGGACAGTTTGATTTCCGCCAGCAGGTCAGCGTGTTCTTCGAAAAATCGCGGATTGTCGCTCAGGTACTGGGCGACGAGGGTGGAATCCAGTGGGGCAGTCATGACGGTACTTTATTTACTAGGTGGAAGATCGAGCTTCATTCTAAACGAAAAAAACGGACATGGTCACCCATGTCCGTGATTCTCCTTGGCAAAACCGGCCTTGCGGGCCGGCCCTGCGCTTAGAAGTTGTGGTGAATACCGAGGCTGTAGAAGTTGGCCGTGGTGGTGGCTTTCTTGTTCGAGGCATCCACATACAGGTAGGTGCGTGGCGACAGATTGTAGTCGTAGCCGATCGATACTTGCTTGGTTTTGGCGATGGCAGCGCTATGCAGGCTGTTGTCCGGATCTTTCTGACCATAGCCGAAACGAACCAGGCCAGCGCCGACGGTGTAGTTGGCACCGACCAGCCAGGCTTTCGTCTTAGGATTGATCAGCACGTTTTCAGCCTGATCCTGCGACTGGTAGGAACCCATCAGTTTCAGTTCAGGAACTGGTTTGAACGAGGCGCCGAGCGACCACAGTTTGGTTTCGATGGCATTCTTTTCGTACGCAGCATAGAAACCGAACGGGCCATTCATGGCCGTTGCGCTGAGCGAGTACGGGGTGGTGGTTGGCGCAGAATTGGCCGGGAATTGCGGGTTGGTTGCGGTGCCTTTGCCGATAATGACCGGGTTCTGGTTGGCTTCCTTGGCTTGCACGGTGACGTTCAGCTGGAACATGCCGCCGATGACCGGGCTGTTATAGAACACCGAATTCGAGAAGCGGTTACGCGAGTTACCGGTGGTGCTCATTGGATCGCTGGTGTAGCCGGCCACTTGCAGGTCGGTCTGGTAACCGGCCACGGCTGGCAGACCGCTCCATGGTTCGAACTGGGTGCTGGTTTCCTGGAAGGCAGTCAGGCCACGGCCCAGACGCACGGTACCGAAGTCGCCTTGCAGACCGACGCGGCTCTGACCCTGGAACAGCGGACGGCTGTTGGCGCCCGAGGTGTTTTCGATGGTGCCGGTGTCTGGTTCGTAGCGGATTTCCAGCTGGAACAGTGCGCTCAGGCCGCTGCCCAGATCTTCTACGCCTTTGAAGCCGAGTTTGTTGTTGTCACGTTTGCCGACCGAAGTGGTGCCGCCGGTCAGTTTGGAGATACCAGCATCTACAGTGCCATAGATAGTCACGGACGATTGTGCATATGCACCAGTGAACGCGCCCATGAGCGCCAAAGCCACCAAAGATTTTTTCATTTTAGCTATTCCTTTAAGAGTGAACATCGTTGAGTCTGAAGCTGAAGATCGGGGTTGAAGATCTCCGAATGCTGAAACCTTAATCTGCTGCCGCTTTAAAAACGTCGAAATGGTCAATTGGGACGCTTAATTTTGGTCGAAAGCCCACGAAAGCAGAGTTCCTGTTGTATTAATGAAACGCATAAATCGCGCGTGGCTGGCCCGGGTTCGAGGATTAATTCCTTTCACTCAGGCATCAATTAGCCTCTAGCGTACCTGTGGACGCCACTGGTATTCCTTGCGGGATATCAAAATGTTCACCATATTCTTTACAGTGTGGCGCCGATGGCACGCTACACTCTCCGTTACCAATGGTCGCCGATAGCCTGCCTAGACAGGATGCACGCGCCGCCCGCTTCTATGAATCGGAGTAATAGTGAGACGATGGCTAATCGAGAAGAATTAGGGATCATCCGTGGCGCGCGCGCAGGGGATGCCGCGTGTCAGTTAGCGCTGGGCAAGCTGTATCTGTTCGGCGGCGCCAGCTTGCCGCACAGTCTGCCGACGGCGCTGCACTGGCTCGATCGCGCCGCAGCCCAGCAGCTGGATGAAGCCTGGATGTTGATTGGTAGTTACATTCCTTATGAGCAGGCGCAGCACAAAATGCCCGAAGTGCTGGTCTGGTACGAACGCGCCTATGCGGCCGGGATTCCGCAGGCCGGACTGGTACTGGCCCAGCTGGTAGTGCATGGTGAACCGGTGCCGGCGGTGCTGGCCTTGCAGGATAAAGCGCTGCAGTTACTGGAAGTGTCGGCGCGCAGCGGCTGTGCCGAAGCCCAATGGCTGTTGTCGCAGCAAGCGGCGCGTGTCACACCGGCGCCCGCCGTCTGCCCCGCGCCGGCAGCGCAACCGGGCAGCCCCGATGGCCAGCAATGGCTGGCGCGGGCGGCCGATAGCGGGCTGGCAGCGGCCCAGTATGCCGTGCTGGAACAAGCCTGGAATAGTGACCCGGACGCCTATCTGCAGCGTGCGCTGCCCTTGTCGCGGCAGTTGCTCGAGCGTGCCCCGATTGATGCCGAGGCGGCCCGCTCGGTGGACTGGGCGGTGCTGCCCGTACAACTGACCCTGTTGTCGCGCTGCGCCGAGTTGCTCGAAGCGCGCGCCGACGCGTGTGATGCGGCGCAGGCGGAATTGCTGCAGTACCGCGAACTGGCCGCGTATGGCGGTGATCGCCAGGCACAGCTGGCGCTGGGGCTATGGTTTGCCCGCATGGACGGTGAGGGGAAGCGGCAACCGCATGGCATCGCTGCGGCCAATTTCAAACGGGCGATACGCTGGCTGACGCTGGCTGGCGAGCAGGGACTGGCCGAGGCCTGGTTTGCCCTGTCGCGCATCTATCTAAAACCGGAATTTTCCCAGCGCTGCGTGGCGGAGGCGCAGCGCTATCTGGAGCGCGCTGCGGAAATGGGACATCGCGGCGCCCAGCTCGAATGCGGCATGTATGCCTGGCGCAATCGCCGCACCGACGAATCGAGCGACGTGCGCGCCGCCTACTGGCTGCAGAAGGCGGCGGCACAGGGCTGTCGCGAAGCCGAGGCGGCACTGGCGCGCGTGGCGGCTGCCCCCAAAGCGGCGGGCTGGGCGGAGGCCGTACTGGCCACGCTGAGTCGCGAGGCGCTGGAGTCCCAGCCTTTGCTGGCGGCGCGGCTGGAGCTGGCCTGTCTGTTCGGCCTGCGCCGCGCCGAAGCGCTGCTGCTCGATGTGCCGGCTGCCGATCAGGGACATTGTCTGGTGGTCGATATCCGTGCCAGTTACGGGCGCAGCAAACGGCGGCTGATTCTGCTGCGTACCGCGCGCGAACGGCAGGCGCTGGACCGGCTGGTGCGCCTGTTCGAACCGTTTGATAACGGTCCGGAAGGCATCGAGGGGAATTACCGCCAGCGTCTGTACCGTTTGAAAACCTGGGCGCCGGGCGCGGCCCATGTGGACGATCTGCTGGCGGCTTAGGCAAGCTGAGAAGAATTAGATCTCGATTTCGCCTTCAAACACGGTCACGGCGGGACCGGTCAGCAGCACTGGCTGGCCGGCACCGGCCCAGCTGATCGACAACTGGCCACCGCGCGCCGTGACCTGCACCGGACTGTCGAGCAGGCCGCGACGGATTCCCGCCACCACCGCTGCACAGGCGCCGGTGCCGCACGCGAGTGTCTCGCCCACGCCCCGTTCGAACACGCGCAAGCGGATATGCCGGCGATCCACGATCTGCATGAAGCCGGCATTGACGCGGTTGGGGAAGCGCGGGTGACGTTCGATCAGCGGGCCGCTCAGTTCCACCGGTGCCGTATCGACGTCGTCGACCACCTGCACGGCGTGCGGATTACCCATCGACACTACCGAGATCAGTATCTCTTCGCGTGCGCCGCCCAGTTCCAGCATGAGTGGCCACAGCAGGTCATCGGCTTGCGGCTGGCCGCTCAGGCCGTCGGCATCGAAGGGAACCCGCACCGCTTCGAGCACCGGTGCGCCCATGTCGACGGTGATGCTGCCATCGTCTTCCAGACGCGGCGCGATGATGCCAGCCTTGGTCTGCACGGTGATGCTGCGCTGGCTGGTCAGCCCTTTTTCGGCGACAAATTTGACGAAGGCGCGCGAGCCGTTGCCGCACTGTTCGACTTCGCCGCCGTCGGCGTTGAAGATGCGATAGCGGAAATCGCAACCGGCTTCGGTCGGCTTTTCCACCAGCAGCATCTGGTCGGCTCCGACGCCGAAGCGGCGATCGCCCAGATGCTGCCACTGGGCAGGGGTGAAATCGATGTGCTGATTGATGCCGTCGATGACCACGAAGTCATTGCCGGCGCCATGCATTTTGGTGAATTTGAGTTTCATTGGTTTCGTTTCTGCTGACGGATTCGGTGGGCGCAAAGCTCGCTGAGGGCGCGCTTCGGGCCGCTGCTAGGGGCGCTGATACAGCGACGCTTCACCTTCAGGGCGGGTCTTGAAGCGCTTATGGGTCCAGAAGTACTCGGCCGGGGCTTCGCGCACGCGATCCTCGATAAAGGCATTCATGCGGCGGGTAGCGGCGACCATGTCGGTGCCGGGGTAATTGTCCCATACCGGATAGAATTTCACACACCAGCCCTGATAGTCAGGCAGGAAGGTGGCAATCACCGGCATCACCTGTGCGCCGGTGGTAGCGGCGATGCGCGCAGTGGCTGTCAGGGTGGCAGCATCGACGCCGAAGAAGGGCACGAACTCGGCATCTTTTGCGCCGAAATCCATATCCGGCAGCATGAAGTAAGGCAGCTTATCGCGCAGCGCACGCAGAATCGGTTTGATGCCGTCCTGACGGGTGAACAGTTTGACGGGCTGGAAGCGCGAGCGACCGGCGCGCAGCACCCGGTCGAACACCAGATTTTTCTGCTGCACATACATCGACGAGGCGCTGGTTTCCATTGCCACGGCAGCACCGCCCACATCCAGACAGACGAAGTGCGGGCACAGCAGAATAGTGGGCTGGTCGGTCATCTCGGCCACCGGTACGCCGTTCGGTTCGACCTTGATCAGGCGGCGCAGTCGTGCTTCCGAGGCCCACCACAGTATCCCGCGTTCCCAGACACTGCGCGAGTACGACTGGAAGTGACGCCGGGCGATGTCGACCCGCTGCGCTTCCGTCAGTTCCGGCATGCACAGGCGCAAATTGGTGAGGGTGATATGGCGGCGCGCCGGCATCAGCCGGAACAGCAGACTGCCGATCAGATTGCCGAAGCGGCCCAGCAAGGGCAGGGGCAGCCAGTGCAGCAGCCACATCAAACCAAGTAGCAGCTTCATGCTTGCGCTCCTGCGTCCGGCACGGCAATGCCGGCCGGTACCTTGTAGCGGTTATAGCTCCAGAAATACTGCGCCGGGCAGCGCGCGATCAGGCGCTCCATGGCGTGATTGATACTCTGGGTTTGCTCGGCAATACTGCCTTGCAGCGTGCCTTCGAACGGCACGAAGCGGATCACGAAGCCGCGGCCGCCGGGCAGGCGTTCCGCGTAGGTGACGATGATGGTGGCATCGCCCAGTTGCGCCAGTTTGGCAGGCAGGGTCATGGTGTAAGCCTGACGGCCGAAGAAACTGGCCCAGATGCCTTCGCCTTCCTGTGGCACCTGATCCGGCAGCAAGCCGACCGGTTTGCCCTTTTTCAGGGTTTTGGCCAGCATGCGCACGCCTGACATATTGGCCGGTGCCAGCAGCAGGTTATCGCGCGCACGGGCGCCTTCGATGAGCGGCTTGAGGGCGGCCTTTTTAGGCGGGCGGTACATCACCATCAGTTCGGTACGCAGGGCGATTTCCTGCGCGACGATTTCAAAGCAGCCCAGATGGGGCGTCAGGAACATGATGCCACGCCCCGCATCGAGTTCCTGCTGCACCAGCGACCAGCCTTCATCGCTGGCGTGACGCGACACGCGCTCCGGCTTGGCGCACCAGATGAAGGGCAGTTCGACGATGCTTTTGCCCGCTTCGGCAATGGCGGCGGACAGATACTGGCCATAGCCAGCCTGACGCAGATTGTCGCGCATGCGGCGCCGGTAGGACGGCGAAGCAAGATATACCAGCCAGCCCAGCACGCTGCCCAGAGCATGCAAAATTGGCAAAGGTACGATAGAAAACAGGCGGAAAATGGCGACTAACATGAGTAATTCGTATAGGTGATAATGCTTTCGGCGGGTGTTGCCGTGCCAAAATTTTTCAAAGAAGCGTAAAATACCACGTTAGTAGGATCCGCTGAGTTAACAGACAACTTGCGAAGCGGAATATAAATGTCGCTAAAGCGTCGCAAGCCGTATTGGTAAGCGACCACATTCTTAACCAATTATCAGGAGCTTGCGATGTCTAATGATTATCTTTTTACTTCCGAATCCGTCTCGGAAGGTCACCCCGATAAAGTTGCCGACCAGATTTCCGATGCGATTCTGGACGCCATCCTGACCCAGGACCCGACTGCCCGCGTGGCCGCCGAAACGCTGTGCAATACCGGTCTGGTGGTGCTGGCCGGTGAGATCACCACCCACGCCAATGTTGATTATATTCAAGTTGCACGGGAAACCATCAAGCGTATCGGTTACGACAACACCGACTACGGTATCGACTACCGCGGTTGCGCCGTGCTGGTGGCCTACGACAAGCAGTCGCCGGACATCGCCCAGGGCGTGGACGAAGGCGCCGGGATTGACCTCGATCAAGGCGCTGGTGACCAGGGTCTGATGTTCGGTTACGCCTGCGATGAAACGGCCGAGCTGATGCCAGCCGCCATCCACTACGCCCACCGTCTGGTCGAGCGCCAGTCGCAACTGCGTAAAGATGGCCGTCTGCCATGGCTGCGTCCGGATGCGAAATCGCAAGTCACGCTGCGCTACGTGAATGGCCGTCCGGTGGCAGTCGACACCGTGGTGCTGTCGACCCAGCACGCCCCGGAAATGCTGCATAAGCAGATCGAAGAAGCGGTCATCGAAGAAATCATCAAGCCGGTACTGCCACGCGAATGGCTGACCAACACCAAGTATCTGGTCAACCCGACCGGCCGCTTCGTGATTGGTGGTCCACAGGGCGATTGCGGTCTGACTGGCCGCAAGATCATCGTCGATACCTACGGTGGCGCCAGCCCGCACGGTGGTGGTGCCTTCTCCGGTAAAGATCCTACGAAAGTGGACCGTTCGGCAGCCTACGCAGCCCGTTATGTGGCTAAAAACGTAGTGGCCGCCGGTCTGGCGCGTCAGTGCCAGGTGCAGGTCAGCTACGCCATCGGCGTGGCCCGTCCGATCAACATCACCGTCTACACCGAAGGTACTGGCGTGATTCCGGACGAGAAGATCGCCGAACTGGTGATGGCTCACTTCGACTTGCGTCCGAAAGGCATCGTGCAGATGCTGGATCTGCTGCGTCCGATCTACGGCAAAACCGCTGCTTACGGCCACTTCGGCCGCGAAGAGCCGGAATTCACGTGGGAGCGCACCGACAAGGCCGCCATCCTGCGCGACGCTGCCGGCCTGAAATAATCAGCCCGTCGAGGTATCCAGCGCTGCGGCGCTGAACCACCGTCCAGAACGCTCCGGAATCGAACGATCCGGAGCGTTTTTTATTTGGGGCGGGGCGGCGGCGGTGGCGATTTAAGGGGCAATAATCGGCGCCAGTATTCATCCTTGTTCATCGTGATTTCTCCTGACCTGGCTGAGACGCTGGTCGCCTAGTTTTCCCTGTCCAGATGGTAGGCATGGCGCATCAGCCATGGCTGCCCCGGCAAGCGGGTCAGGCGACTCAGGGTGATGGTATCGCCACGCCGCGTCAGGACCGTGCGCACCTGCACCGACTGGCCATTGTCTTCGCCGTCTTGCTGTGTCGCCAGTATCAGGTCAAGGCCGGGGCCAGCGCGCGACTCGACCACTACCTGCGGCTGCTCGTTGCCATCGATGCGCAGTTGCTGGCCGCTGGCGTCCAGTTGCCATGTCTGTGTCGAACGGACGGTCTTGCCCGGCCCATCGTCGTAGCTGAAGCTGGCCTGCAGTGCGCCAGCGTTGCCGGTAACACTGGCGCTGGCTGGCAGTATCACGCGCTGATCGTTGCCATAATCGCGGTAATCGAGCGTGCCGCGCCACTGGCCCGTCAGTGCCGCGTGAAACTGTGTCGTTGCCACGGCCGCAGGCATGCTCTGCGCTACCTCCAGCACCGTGTCGCGCGCGCGTAGCAGATCGGCATAGGTGGGCGTGACCTGTACGTTCACGGCGACGCCACGGCGCGGCGTAAAGTGCGGCACGCTGCTGCGGTTCCACTTGCTCGGAATGCGTACCTTGAGGCCGCTGTTGGGCAGGGTCAGCAGGAAGATGGTGCCGGCTGTTGGTCCCTCCGCGCTGCCGCCGGTATCCTCGCCCACCAGTCTTGCAGCGGCCTGCGCCTTGAGCAGGGCGATGGTCAGCGTGGCGCCGGAGCCATTGCGTGCGCTGGTGAGCAGTGTCAGTCGGCCACGGTAGCCATCGGCGGCCGGTTGCTGGGGCAGCACGCTGGCATCGTCCGGGTTGCCGGGGCGCGGCAGGCGACGCCACCAGCCATCGGCTTGCTGCACAAAGTCGCTGGCGGGTGGCGCGAACAGTGCCTGACGATCGCCCCAGCTTTCGATGTAATCCGGCAGGTCGCCATAGCGGATGGTTTTCAACAGTTGCGGTTGCAACCATGTGAACGGTTGCGGCAGCAGATAGCGCGCCAGCGCGAGCGCGGCATCATCGGAGCCACCGCCATTTTCGCGTAGGTCGACGATCAGATCGGTGGTGCCCGCCGCCCGCATGGCCTTGAAATACTTGCCCAGAAACGCATCGGCATCGACCGGATGGCGATAGTTGACGAAGCTGTCGATCCGTAGATAGGCCTGCTTGCCGGTGATGCGCCAGCGCACATCTTTGTCAAACTCCGCGCGCCACGCGGCGCCTGGGGCAGGCAGTGTCGCCCAGCGCTCCAGTGTGATGGGGGACAGCGTGGATTGCGTGATGCCGGCGGCGCCGGCCGTTTTCCAGCCGAGCTTCCACTGCTGGGCAAACCCGTAAAACGCCGGCCAGTATTCGTTCAGGTCGTCGCCATCGAGATCGCCATCGGCCGCCAGCTTGGCGTCGATCGCGTGACTGGTGTCACCATCGTAGGCCACGGCACGCCCTAGCGTGGCCAGTACCTGCGGCACTGGCCGGCCATTGATGGCGGTGATTTCGCTACCGACCGTTGGCGCTCCCGCCTGCCCGTCGTTGGCGGTGACGATCATGCGCCCTTCCACCAGCCGGAAACGCAGCGGCAAATGGGTGGGGTGTTCGCGCCGGTAACGTGACAGGGCGGCCGAAGGCTCCGGCTTGGTATGGTCGCAATGGATTTCCGCCAGCATCAGCGCCACGGCTTGCCAGAGTTCCAGCTCGCTTAAGGGCTGTTGTGTGACCGTTTGCAGGCGCGCGAAGGCAGCGTCAATTTCGTCTTTACTACGGTAGCGGTGCAGACCCGGATGGATGGTTTCCAGTGCCCGCCGCAGCAGGGCGATGTCGGCACTGGCCGCCTGCGGCGTCAGCATGGCGGCGCGATAGGCCGCCGCGACGCCGGGCGCTGCAGTGTTCGCGGCAGTCGTAGCCGTCGCATTGAGCGTGGTACCGAACAGGTAGATCGACAGCAGGAGCGGAAACTTCACAGTCATGGTGACATCCTTGTTGGTAGCGGCCGGCTCGGTGTGATGTTCCAGCGGCAGGCATCGGGTACGCAGCTGCCGCAGTCCGGAAAACAGCGCAGTCCAGTATAGCGATGCGGGGTTCGCCATTGACGCTTTATTTTTTCGCATGATGCGGGCAGATGCGCGTTGTGTTGGCAACCAAGGCTGCCGGTGAATTTGCCCTTGCCGCGTATTTATTGCTGCAGGGGAATGCTGAATTTGCTGATTTCCGCCGCAAATGGTGCTAGAATCCGCGTTCCGAGGAGCGTTGCGACGAATTTCTAATTCGCCAGGCTCGGAGTCCCAAACCGCGCTCACGTTACTTTTTTCAACCAATGAAAGGAGGGCGTGATGAACGCCGTACTCAAATCCGCAAACGACTTCCTGGTCGCCGACATTACCCTGGCACCATGGGGTAACAAAGAAATCAAGATTGCAGAAACTGAAATGCCTGGCCTGATGGCGATCCGTGAGGAATTCGCTGCCGCCCAGCCGCTGAAAGGCGCACGCATTACCGGTTCGCTGCACATGACCATCCAGACCGCTGTGCTGATCCAGACGCTCGAAGCGCTGGGTGCCGAAGTGCGCTGGGCGTCGTGCAATATCTACTCGACCCAGGACCACGCTGCTGCGGCAATCGCTGCTGCTGGTACGCCAGTGTTCGCCATCAAAGGCGAAACCCTGGACGAATACTGGGATTACACCCACCGCATCTTCGAATGGCCAGCCGATGCGGCCGGTAACGCCGTGTACTCCAACATGATTCTGGACGATGGTGGCGATGCCACCCTGCTGCTGCATCTGGGCGCACGTGCCGAGACCGATCTGTCGGTACTGGCCAACCCGGGTTCGGAAGAAGAAATCTGCCTGTTCAACGCCATCAAAGCCCATCTGGCCAAAGATCCGCTGTGGTACTCCAAGCGTCTGCCGCACATTCTGGGCGTGACCGAAGAAACCACCACCGGTGTGCACCGTCTGTACCAGATGCACAAGGAAGGCAAGCTGCACTTCCCGGCTATCAACGTCAACGACTCCGTCACCAAATCGAAATTCGACAACCTGTACGGCT
>JAIELO010000200.1 GCA_019752915.1 Burkholderiaceae bacterium | reverse complement strand
TGGAAAGGACTTGTGATGAGTCTCGATGATCCGCTGATCGTCAGCGATGCCGCTGAGGCGAACCAGAGCAACGCTGCAGCGGCAGCAGCGGCGACTGCAGCCGCCGGTATGCCGCCGCGCTTTAGCTGCTTTGTGACGGGCACCGACACGGAAATCGGCAAGACCCTGATTTCCTCGGCCATGCTGCATGCACTGGTCGAACGCGGCGTGCGCGCCTGCGGCATGAAGCCGGTCGCGGCCGGTGCAGAACTGGTCGATGGCGTCTGGCACAACGACGATTGCGACCAGCTGGCCGCTGCCGGTAACGTGCACCTGCCGCAGTCGATCACCACGCCGTTCCTGCTCAAGGAAGCGGCGGCACCACACATCGCGGCGGCGCTGGAAGGCAGAACCATCACTGCCGTGCCGATTCTGGCAGCCTATGTCGAAATCTACGCGGCTGCCGACGCCACCGTAGTGGAAGGCGTGGGCGGCTTCCGCGTGCCGCTCAACGACAGTTTTGATACCGCCGATCTGGCCGCACAACTGGAACTGCCGGTGGTGCTGGTGGTCGGGCTGCGCCTCGGCTGTATCAGCCACGCCCTGCTGACGGTGGAAGCGATCACCGCACGGGGCCTGAAACTGGTCGGCTGGGTCGCCAACGAAACCGTGGCCGACATGGCGTTTGCCGATGAAAACGTGGCCGCACTGGCTGCGCGCATCGATGCGCCGCTGCTGGGGCGCGTGCCGCGTCTGGCCACACCGGGCGCGCAGGCCGCTGCCGCCCATCTCGATTTTACGCAGCTGCCGAACTGGCCAGCTCACACCAAACTCTGAACCAAGAAGGAAACACGATGTCCCAGAACACCCTGCAAGAACCGAAGACCGTCGAGCTGCACCGTCCAGCCGCTGCCATCAAACTGCCGGAAGCTGCTACCTGGCCGCTGGATGACGTGATGGCCCTGTTCGATCTGCCGTTCACCGAGCTGATGGCGCGCGCTCAGGACACCCATCGTGTCAACTTCCCCGATGGCGACGTCGAACTGGCAACCCTGCTGTCGATCAAAACTGGCGGCTGCGAGGAAGACTGCGGCTACTGCCCGCAGGCTGCCCGCTACGACACCGGCGTCGAAGCCAAGAAGATTCTCGATATCGACACGGTGCTGGCAGCGGCCCAGCAGGCCAAGGACAACGGCGCGACCCGCTTCTGCATGGGCGCCGCATGGCGTAGCCCGAAAGATCGCGACATGGACAAGGTCGAAGAAATGGTGCGCGAAGTGAAAGCACTGGGTATGGAAACCTGCGCCACGCTGGGCATGCTGGAAGAAGAGCAGGCGCAGCGCCTGAAAAAAGCCGGTCTGGATTACTACAACCACAATCTCGATACCGCACCCGAGTTCTACGATAACGTCATCTCCACCCGCGAATATCAGGACCGTCTGGATACGCTGGGCCGCATCCGTGAAGCAGGCCTGAAAGTGTGCTGCGGCGGTATCGTCGGCATGGGCGAAACCCGTTTGCAGCGCGCCGGTCTGATCGCACAACTGGCCAACCTGAATCCGTATCCGGAATCGGTGCCGGTCAACCATCTGGTGCAGGTAGAAGGCACGCCACTGTATGGCCTCGATCCACTCGATCCGTTCGAGTTCGTGCGCACCATCGCTGTCGCGCGCATCACCATGCCGAAAGCGCGCGTGCGTCTGTCGGCCGGTCGCCGCCAGATGGGCGAAGCCGTACAAGCCATGTGCTTCCTCGCCGGCGCCAACTCGATCTTCTACGGCGACAAGCTGCTCACCACCGACAATCCGGAAGCCGACGACGACCGCAAGCTGCTGGCCAAACTGGGCCTGAAAACCCGTGGCACGGTGCTGGAATCGGCACCCAAGGAAAAGTGCGGCTGCTAAGCACTACGTACAGGATTTACAAGGTTCACGAGGTTCAAACGCAGCACTCTATAAAAAAACTTCCAGCCATAAGCTGCAAAGAGAGAGACCATGTTTACAAAAATACTGATCGCCAATCGTGGTGAAATCGCCTGCCGTGTGGCCGCTACCGCGCGCCGCATGGGCATCAAGACTGTCGCCGTGTATTCTGAAGCGGACGCCAACGCCAAGCACGTCGCCGTATGTGACGAAGCGGTGCTGATCGGCCCTGCTGCCGCCAAGGAAAGCTATCTGCGCGCCGACAAAATCATCGAAGTGGCGAAAGCCACCGGTGCGCAGGCGATCCACCCCGGTTATGGTTTCCTCTCCGAGAACGCCGAATTCGCCGACGCCTGCGCCGCAGCAGGGCTGGTATTCATTGGCCCGCCAGCTTCGGCGATGCGCGCCATGGGTTCCAAGTCGGCCGCCAAGTCGCTGATGGAAAAAGCCAATGTGCCACTGGTACCCGGCTACCACGGCGACCAGCAGGATGCCGACTTCCTGCACACGCAGGCCGACCGTATCGGCTATCCGGTACTGCTGAAAGCTTCCGCCGGTGGTGGTGGCAAAGGCATGCGCGTCATCGAATGCTCGGAGCAGTTCAAGGAAGCGCTGGCGTCCTGCAAACGCGAAGCGATCAGTTCTTTCGGCGACGACAAGGTGCTGGCAGAGAAATACCTGCAGCGCCCGCGCCATATTGAAATTCAGGTGTTTGCCGATACGCTGGGCAATTGCATCTACCTGTTCGAGCGCGATTGCTCGGTACAGCGCCGTCACCAGAAAGTGCTGGAAGAAGCGCCCGCACCGAATATGCCGGCCGAACGCCGCGCCGCCATGGGCGAAGCTGCCGTGGCAGCGGCCAAGGCGGTCGGCTATGTGGGCGCCGGTACGGTGGAGTTCATCGCCAATCAGGATGGCTCGTTCTACTTCATGGAGATGAACACCCGTCTGCAGGTAGAACATCCGGTCACGGAAATGATCACCGGTACCGATCTGGTGGAGTGGCAGTTGCGCGTCGCCGCTGGCGAGCCTCTGCCCAAGCAGCAGCACGAACTGGCCATCCACGGCCACGCCATCGAAGCGCGCATCTACGCGGAGAATCCGGAGAAGGGCTTCCTGCCGTCGATCGGCACCTTGCGCCATATGCAGATTCCGGCTGCAGTCGCTTTCGAGCTCGGTGGCAGCGCCGCTCAGCCAGCTGCCGTGCGGGTCGATTCCGGGGTGCGCAGTGGTGACGCGATTTCGCCTTACTACGATCCGATGATCGCCAAGCTGATTGTCTGGGGCGCTGACCGCAAGCAGGCGCTGGCCCGCATGGCGCAGGCACTGTCGCAATACCAGATCGTCGGTCTGGCCACCAATATCGCCTTCCTGAAACGGCTGGTGGAAGGGCAGGCGTTCTCCAGTGCCGATCTGGATACCGGCCTGATTGAACGCCATCACGACAGCCTGTTCCCGGCCGCCCATGCAGCGCCAGCGAGCGTGCTGGCACTGGCAGCCGTGGCACTGATCGAAGCGGAGAAGGAAATCTCGGCCGCCCAGTCGGGTGCCAATGCAGCCGATCCGTGGGGACAGGCGCTGGGCTGGCGCATGAATCAGGCCTATCTGCGCACGCTGTCGTTCAGCGACGAGTATGCGGCAGAACAGCCGTACCGGGTGGGCGTGGCCTACCGTGCCAGCGACTGGCTGTTCAGCGTGGGCGAAGCGGCCCCGCAGGTTCTGAGCCTGATGTCGCAGCAGGGCTGTGATTTCAGCATCAAGCTGGGCGAGCAGGCCGTGCATGGCAGCGTGCGCCGCGATGGCGAACTGCTGCACGTGTTCTGCAACGGCGCGCACTATCCGCTCACTTATCTGGACCCGATGGCGCATGCCGGTGAAAGCGAAACGGAAGGCGGCCGCCTGACAGCGCCGATGCCGGGCAAGGTGGTGGCCGTGCTGGCAAGTGCTGTACGGTGTGGGCGATCAGGTCACTGACGGCGCTCCGCTGCTGGCATTCAAAACGGCTTGAGGAGTGAGTATGCGTATTCTGTTGCATCGCGCGGACGGTAATACCGGCCCATGGATCGAAGACTTTGCCCGCCATCTGCCGGAAGCGCAGGTGGAAGTCTGGAGCGAAGAGCACAGCAAGGGACCATATGACTACGCGGTAGTCTGGTCGCCACCGCAAGGCATGCTGGCGCAGCTGGCACAGGTCAAGGCGATTTTCCTCACCGGCGCCGGAGTCGATGCGCTAATGCGCTTCAATGACGAGATTCCCGCCCATATTCCCGTGATCCGTCTGGAAGATGCGGGTATGGCAGCGCAGATGGCCGAATACGTGAGCTATGCAGTGCTGCGTTATTTCCGCCGTCTCGATGAATACGAAGCGCAGTCGCGCGCCGGTCATTGGCTGCCGCTGGAACAGCACGCACGCGCTGATTTTTCCGTCGGTGTGCTGGGCATGGGTGTGCTCGGTAGCCGCGTGCTGGAGGCCTTGAAGCCGTTCGGCTTCCCGCTGCGCGGCTGGAGCCGTAGCCCGAAGCAGTTTGATGGCGTCGAGTGCTTCCACGGCAGCGAAGGGCTGGACAGCTTCCTGCGCGGTAGCCGCGTGCTGGTCTGCATGCTGCCGCTGACGCCGGAAACGGGCAATCTGCTCGATCGCACCAATATGAGCAAACTGCCGGCCGGTGCGTATCTGATCAACGTGGCGCGCGGCGCGCATATCGCCGAACCGGATCTGCTCACGCTGATCAAATCCGGCCAGATCAGCGCCGCCACGCTCGACGTGTTCCGTAACGAGCCCTTACCGCAACAGCACCCGTTCTGGCAGGAGCCGCGCATCACCATCACGCCGCATATTTCGGCACTGACGCTGCGCAGCGAAAGCATCGAACAGATCGCCGACAAGATCCGCGCACTGGGCGCAGGCCAGAGCGTGGCCGGTGTGGTCGACCGTAACCGAGGATACTGATATGAGCACTCTCCCCAAACAGGTCAAGATCGTTGAAGTAGGTCCGCGTGACGGCCTGCAGAACGAAAAGGAAAGCGTCCCGGCCGAGATCAAGATCGAACTGGTGAACCGCCTCACCAGCGCCGGCTTCCGCAACATCGAAGCAGCATCGTTCGTGTCGCCCAAGTGGGTGCCGCAAATGGCCACCAGCGCCGAAGTGATGGCCGCCATCGAACGCCGCCCCGGTGTGATCTATTCCGCGCTGACGCCGAATATGCAGGGCTTTGACGCGGCACTGGCGGCTCGCGCGGACGAAGTGGTGATCTTCGGTTCCGCCTCGGAAGCGTTCTCGCAAAAGAACATCAACTGCTCGATCGCCGAATCCATCGCGCGTTTTGAAACGGTGGCGAAAGCGGCCAAGGATCACGGCTTGCGCCTGCGCGGCAGCATCAGCTGCGCCTTCGGCTGCCCGTATCAGGGCGAGGTACCACTGTCGGCCGTGGCCGACGTGGTAGGGCGCATGCGTGATCTGGGTTGTGACGAAATCGATATCGCCGACACCATCGGCGTGGCCACGCCGCACAAAACCCAGGCGGTGATGGACACCGCCATCCGCGCCTTCCGCGTGGATGGGCTGTCCGGTCACTTCCACGATACCTATGGTCAGGCACTGGCGAATATCTACGCCAGTCTGGAAGTGGGCATTTCAATTTACCACTCGTCTGTGACGGGACTGGGCGGCTGCCCGTACGCCAAGGGCGCCACCGGTAACGTGGCTACGGAAGATGTGCTGTACATGATGCAGGGACTGGGAATCGAAACCGGCATCGATCTCGACATCGTGGTCGATGCTGGCCAGTTCATCGCGCAGTTCCTCGGCCGCAAAGGCAATAGCCGGGCAGGCAACGCCATCGCCGCCAAGCGCGCTGGCTAATCTACACCAGCCTTAAGGGCTCAGGGCCATGCGCTACGGCCCGCTGAACCAGCGGGCCGTCCCCATCACTCACGCGTCAGCTGATCGCCAACATACATCCGGTACTGGCGGATACGGCCGGTGACGCTATCGGCCCCCTGACGCGGCATATAGCGTACCCCGGCAACCTCCACCTGCGCACCCAGATCGATGATCAGCTGGTGCGCCTGCACTACTGCCGGAGCCGCAAAGGCGGTATGCCAATGGTCCGAGGCCTGCCCGTTGATCGCATTGAGTGCCGAACCATCTTCCTTCTTCAGCTCCTCGCTACTGACGTAGGCGATGGTCCAGGATTGCTGGTTGATGGTCTTGCCATCTTTACCCAGTAGCGAAATCTCCGCCACGGCCGCGTACTGCTTGCCGTCAAAGGCATTCAGCGCCTCCAGACAGAACTGGCGGCCACGCACCGGCACATCGAACCAGACATCCTGCGTAGCCGCACCGGCAGCAAATTCGCCGCGATGGACTGGCGTCAGGCTCTCCAGTGCCGGGCGTACCGTGCTGACCGGGCGGGCGAGATCCAGTTCCGGATGCAGCTGGTCGAGTATTGGCGTAGTCAGTCCGTTCAGGCGTGCACTGCGCGGGCCGGTCAGGTCGAGCACCACCACTTCGTTGCGTCCCTTGCGTAGCCATGGCCCCGGCAGATACATGGTCTGCGTCGGTCCGATGCTCCAGTAACGTCCCAGACAGCGGCCATTGATCCAGACAATGCCCTGCCCCCAGCTCGACATATCGAGGAAGGTGTCGGCCTGCCGGCCGGCGTCAAAACTGCCACGCCAGAACGCGGGGCCCCTGGCGCGGCCACGCTTGAACGCCAGTGGCGGCAGGACGGCATCGGCATCGAAGTCGATGGCGCGGATTTCCCAGTTTTCGAGCGCCTGCGCAGCGCCGCCCTTGGGCGTAAAGGTGACGGGACCGTGCAAGCCTTTGCGGTCATGCACTTCCAGACCGAAATTGACGCGGGCAATGGTGTACAGCAGAATTTCCACCGTAACGGGCTTGCTGCGCGCTGCCAGTGCCACGGCGAAGCGACGATGGCGTGTATCGAGCGTGCCAACCAGCTTGCCGTCGACATAGACCCAGGCCAGATCGCGTACTTTGGCCGCGCTCAGCGTACCGGCCGGCCCGGCACCGAGCTGCACCCGATAGGCCACCAGACCACGACTGATATCGTACTGCTCGATCGGTTCGGGCGACACGGCATGGATCACCCGTGCCGGGAAATTCGCCAGCACCGGCGCCGATTCGCTCAGCGCAAAAGCGGCAATCGACATCACGGGATTGCGCGGCGGTGGCTCCGGCAACACTTCACCGGCGGCCAGATATGGCCGTATGCCTTCCCGATAGGCCTCGAACTTGCTGCCCACCCAGCCCGCTTCGCTGATCGGCGCATCGTAGTCATAGCTGCTGGTATCGGGCCGGAACGGCCGGTCGCAACCACCCCACAGACCGAAACTGGTGCCGCCATGCGCCATGTACAGGCTGAACGAGCCGTTCGCCTTGAGCATGGCCTGGATATCCACCACCGCCGCGCTATTGTCACCGCGGCGGTGCGGGTTGCCCCAGGTGTCGAACCAGCCGGAGTAGTATTCACCGCACATCAGCGGGGCCTGCTGCACGGCTGCCAGCGCCTTGAAGCCGGCCGCCGGGTCACTGCCGAAATTGGCAACGGTGAGCAGCTCCGGCAAATGGGTTCTGGCCAGTGCATTGGTCGGATTGCACTGGAATAGCGGCACGGCGAAGCCGGCATCGAGCAAGGCCTGCCGCATCACCCGCATATATTCCAGATCTTCGCCAAAGAAGCCGTACTCGTTTTCTACCTGCACCATCAGGATAGGGCCGCCCTGCGTTACCTGCATCGGCCCCAGCACGCGACCGACTTCGCGCAGATAACGCCGCGCCGGGTCAATGAAGGCCGGTTCCCGGGTACGCAGGAAGGCATCACCCGGATGCTTCTTAAGCAACCACCAGGGCAAGCCGCCCATCTCCCATTCGGCACAGGCATACGGACCAGGGCGCAGAATTACCCACAAGCCCTGCTGCTGCGCCAGACGACAGAATTCCACGGCATCGCGCTGACCACTCCAGTCAAACTTCCCCTCGCGCCATTCGTGATAATTCCAGAACAGATAGGCGCACACGGTATTGAGGCCCATCGCCTTGATCGCTTGCAGACGATGTACCCAGTACTCGCGCGGCACCCGCGCAAAGTGCATTTCACCGCAGCGGATTTGCAGTGGCTTGCCATCGATGTAGAAATCGCTGCTGCCGACGGTAAAGCGCGCAGGGCCTGATGTGCCGGCTTGCGCCGGCAGCCAGCTGCCGCCGGCAACGGCAGCAGCACCTTGCAGCAGGCGACGGCGGGGCAGGTTAGGGCCCGCCATTTAGAACGCTACCCGCAGGCCAAGATTGACACGGCGACCGACATCTTCAAGCGTCAGGAACTGCGTTTCGTTGTTAGCGTATTCGTGCATTCTGGCGTTGTTCAGGTTAATAAAGTCCGCATACAGGGCCATCTTCGGCGACACGTTGTAGCGCAGGCTGGCATCGCTCTGGCCATACGCCGCACGGGTACGTGGCAGGGTACTACCACCACCGCAATCGACCGAGAAATGGTTGCGCCAGTTATAGCTCACCCGCGCCATGAACTTCTCGTTTTCGTAGAATGCCGAAGCGTTATACGACTGTGGCGACAGGCCGGGGTAGCCGCAGCTTGGGGTACTGCTATCGGTATCGCGGCTGGCACTGGCATCGACATAGGTATAGTTACCTGCCACACCAAAGCCCCTCAGCCAGGAAGCCATACCGTCAAAGGCGTACTGGCCAGCCAGTTCCACACCCTTGATTTTGCCCTGCTGGCCGTTGCGTACCCGCGTGTCATGCACTACTTCATTGTATTGCGGGATCTTGATATCCACCAGACGGGTCTCGAGGAAGTTGGAGACATCCTTGTGGAACACCGCCGCGCTGACATAGCTGGTTTTCGACAGATACCATTCGTAGGACAGATCCAGATTCTTCGACTGCATCGGCTTCAGATACGGGTTGCCGCCGCCGGACTGCACGTCGCCGTAACGTCCGCCGTACCAGTTGCTAACGCCCATCTGGCTCAGGGTAGGACGGGTCTCGGTTTTGGATGCAGCCAGACGCAGTACCGTGTCCGCCGTCAGATCGAGTTTCAGATTCGCCGATGGCAGGAAGCTGTTGTAGCTGTTGCTGACGGAGTTACTGGCGTTCGGCCCCCAGTTCAGAATATAGGTGGTGTCGTTCGGGCTTTTCACTGCCGACAACAGCACCCGGCTAATCCCGGTCGAGGTCGAGTTCACATGCACCACACGCATACCGGCATTGGCCGACCAGCCATCCCCTTCCCAGCGGGAGTCGAGGAAGAAGCTGGCAACCTTTTCCTTGACGCCCCACATGTCCGGCTTGGTGTAATCGATCGCCATCGGACCGTTCGGATACTTGCTCTTATCCTGGTACAGCGCCGGATCGTTGGACTTCGCCAGTTGCGCCGGCTGATTCAGATAATTCATATAGGCATACGGATCAAAGCTCAGATACGCGCTCGGCATCTGCGCCCCGTTGCCCATGAAGTTATCCATCGGTGTCACGGTAAACAGCGACGACGGCAGGGCCAGGTGGTAGCCACTGAAAGCATTCCAGGCGTCGCTATTCCACTGATTGCGCTCGACATTGCGCTGCGAGTAGGCCACACCCGTATCGAGGCCTTTGAAATACCCGATCTCATGGCTCCAGGCCAGATTCAGGCGACCTTCCTGCAGATCGTCGAGGTTGCGGATGTCACCATAGGAAACCGCGTGCGCCCGCACCGCCGTCGGATCGGCAATACCATCCCCGAAGGTCAGGCCGGGCGTGCTGCCGAAGCTTAAGGTATCGCCATTTTTCGGTACCATGCCGGCCACGATCCACATATTCGGCGACTTGGACTTGGTGCGCGAACTCGCCACATCGCCCTCGAGCTTCCATTCTGGCGCCAGGGCCCATTTCGAATTCAGACCGAACGCCTGGGTGGTCGACAGACGATCGCCACCTTTGACGATCATATCGTTGGAGTTGGCTTCGCCGAGCGGCTTGTCCGGCCCTGCCACGCCAGGATTGTTGGCAAAGAAGGTGGCGCCGGGACGCAGGAAGCTGGTGACCTGATTATTGGAATCGTATTTCACGCCCAGTTGCACAGGATTGTTCCAGTCGCTGAAGGCAATCACGGCATTCTTCTGGTCGAGGCGCGAATACAGTGCATCGGCCGTCAGTTTCCAGCCCGGGGTCGGGTTGTATTGCACCGTCAGATTACCCACCAGACGCTTACGGCTTTCGTTCTCCTGCTGGAAGCCATAGCTTTGCGGCATGTACAGCTTCTTGGTGGTGACGTCGGCCATGGTCAGGCCTTTGGAATTGAGGTCGCCATTGATCATGGTGACATCACGCAGATTCCAGGCGTCATTCACTGCCTTGTTCTGCTTGGAGGCACGGTCGGTATAGGACAGCGAGCCAGTTACGCCAAAACTGCGGTCAGCATTGGCGAACGAATACATGCCGCTCAAGTTAGGGGTGTTTTTCTTGGAGTTCGAATCATACGAATCCGATACATTCACCACCGAGCTATAGCCAATTTTTCCCGACAGCGGACGCGCCGTCTGGATATCCACCGTCGAACCGATACCGCCTTCGGGCAGGAAGGCCTGCGAGGTCTTGTAGACCAGCGCTTTGGAAATCAGATCGGACGACAGCAGGTCGAACGAGAACTCGCGGCCACCGGTATCACTGGTCATGGTACGACCATTGACCAGCACATTATTGAATTCGGGGCCCAGACCACGCACCGAGATATAGCGGCCTTCGCCGTTATTGCGCTGGATCTGTACACCGGTGACACGCTGCAGCGACTCGGCGATATTGGTATCGGGGAATTTGCCGGCATCCTCGGCCGACACCGCATCAACCACGCCATCCTGCAGGCGTTTGGTGGTCAGCGAGGAGGACAGCGAGGCGCGGATACCGCTAACCAGCACCGTCGCAGTGGGTTCCGCCGGCTTGATCTCGCCCGAGGTTTGCGCTGCCGCGCTGACCATCAGCAGGGCTTCCGCGACCACGGCAGCCATCACAGTTTTACGCATCGTAGGTTGCATCATTTTATTTGTGTCTCCATCATCAAATTATTAGAAATGAACGAATGTGCAAAGGCCTGCCTGTTACGGCGCTCGGCGGGCATGCTGAAAAACAGGTACGCGCGGCAAGCCGCGCGAGGCTAGGGAAGCTGCCTGCTGGGATAGGGCTGCTGGTAGCGCTGCGTGGAAAGGGAAAAGGCGCACGGAATGCCGTGCGTACTGGCATGGCGCCAGTCGGGGGTAATCGTTTGCATAGTGTCTCCAGTATTTTTTTATGTGCGCGTTTTGCCCGCGCTGATTCAATACTACGCAACTGTTTATTTGACAACCAATCGCGTATTCAGATAAACCTATGATGAATTCGTATAGATCAAACTTCACAAACGCCAGAACGACAGACGAAAAAAAAGACCCAAGAGCCGAAACTCTTGAGTCTTTTTTCTTGAATCTGGTCGGAGTACAAGGATTCGAACCTTGGACCCCCTGGTCCCAAACCAGGTGCGCTACCGGGCTGCGCCACACTCCGAAGACAACATTCTAACGCCTAGCCCCTGCTACGTCAATGCAAGCCAGGAGATTTTCTTTCATTTTTGAAGCATCAGGCTGCCACAGCGCTGCTCATCTTGTCGGCGATACGACGCGCCATGCTCTGCGCAGCTTGTTCCGAACGCGCTTCGACCATCACGCGGATCAGTGGTTCCGTTCCCGATGCGCGGATCAGGACGCGACCGCTATCACCCAGTTCACGCTCCACGGTGTCCTTCTCGGCCACCATGGCGGCATTTTTGGTCCAGTCGAAACCGGCCGTCACGCGTACGTTCACCAGTGCCTGCGGGAAGATCACCAGCTCTGCGGTGCAATCCTGCAGCGATTTGCCTGCACGCTTGAGCGCCGACAATACCTGCAGTGCCGAGATAATCCCATCGCCGGTGGTGTGTTTGTCGAGGCACAGCAAGTGGCCCGAACCTTCGCCGCCCAGCAGCCAGCCGTTTTCCTTCATCACTTCCAGCACATAGCGGTCACCCACCTTGGCGCGGGCGAAGCCGATGCCCTTCTCTTTCAGCGCGACTTCCACCGCCATATTGGTCATCAGCGTGCCGACGGCACCGGCAACCGGACCGGTTGCCAGCCTATCCATCACCATCAGGTACAGCAGCTCGTCGCCGTTGTACAGGCGGCCGTTGGCATCGCACATGATCAGACGATCGGCGTCGCCATCGAGCGCAATACCGAGGTCGGCACCATGGGCACGCACGGCTTCTGCCATCGCTTCCGGCGACGTGGCGCCATGCTTGAGGTTGATGTTGAAGCCATCCGGCTTATTGCCGATGGCGATGACTTCGGCGCC
>JAIELO010000103.1 GCA_019752915.1 Burkholderiaceae bacterium | reverse complement strand
TGCGCCGGCCGCTTCCTGCCCTACCCCGACATGGTCGCTGTCGCCACGCGCCCGCAACTGAGTCTGGAACAGGCAAAGCAATACAGCTACGAAGAAGTGCTCAAGTACGTCGGCGTAGCAGGTCAGGAGCGCACCGACCCGTGGGATCCGCTCAAGGATCCGCTGGCACGCGGTGCCAGCTTCACGCCGGACTACATCGTCGACCCGCAAGCCCGTGCTGATGGCGTCAAGACCTTCAACACTGTGCAGCAAGCCGTTAGCCGTGCGGTGGCCGACAGCAAGCAGCATCCGGCCAAGCGTCTGTATATGCTGATCCGTCCCGGCGTCTACCATGAACTGGTGTATATCCCGGCCGTCACCGCCCCGCTCACGATGTATGGTGAAGGCAAGGATGCCAGCGCGACCCGCATCGTCGCCAAGCTGGATGCCTCCAATAGTGGTGCAGAATACGTCGCCCGCCATGGCGCGCAATTCCGCGACGCGGCGCCGGAAGTGCAGGCGATGTATGCCACCATCAAAGAGCGCAGCGTGATCCAGACCATGGCCACTGCCACAGTCTGGGTGCAGAGTAACGGCTTTCAGGCACGCAACCTGAGTTTCGAGAACGGCTACAACAAAGATACCGGCAACGCCCGCGCCGAAGAACTCCCCAACATCAACAACGTCCACCATCAGGCGCTGGCCTTGCAGGTCGACGGTGCGGATAAAGCCCAGTTCGAAAACATCCGTCTGATCGGTTTTCAGGACACCCTGTTCCTGAAGTCGCCGCAGATCGGTAGTACCTCGCGCAGCTTCTTCAACAAGTCGTATATCGAAGGTGACGTTGATTTCATCTTCGGCGACAGCACCGCCTATTTCTATCAGAGCGAAATCCGTACACTGGGTGAGCGTGGCACGTCTTATGTGGCAGCGCCGGACACCCACCTCAACACCCGCTACGGATTTGTCTTCGATACCTGCCACTTCAGTCATGACAATTCCGCCAATGCCCGCGCAGGCAAGTTCTATCTGCTGCGTCAGTGGTTCCACAGCGCCCGCTGCAGTCCTTACGCGCCGGTCGCGGTCGATGGCTACGTCTGCAGCTATGGGCCGAGCAACGGCTATCAGGCGCCAAAAGGAACGGTTGCACGCACCTCGCTGGAAGCAGTAGGGAAAATGGTGGTGCTGAACTCGCGTATCGGCACCCACATCAACCGCCTGACTCCGTGGGCCGACTGGAACAAGCCGGGCACGCTGGCTTACCGCCCCGCCCAATACAACGCAACGCAGCACTGGAACTATCTGCGTCAGGCAGGCATCGATCCGCAACGTGACCTCGGTTACACGCAAGCGCCACCGGCCAGCAGAATCTTCCTCGGTGAATTCAATAATTCGGATGAATAGGACGCACAATATGAGCAACAAGTTGAATAACAGCGTGAATAACAGCGTGAACAGCGGCGTGAGCACTGACGGTAGCATCAACGCTCTGCGCCGCAATCTGATGAAGGCGCTGCCCGCAGCCGGCATGGCCGCCGCATTGCCAGCCAGCGCCAGCACCGCACCGGATCCGTGGTTGCGCGCACAGGCCATCATCGACCACGTATCGAAGCCACTGAGCTTCCGCCAGCAGGATTTCCTGGTGACCGCCTACGGCGCCAAGCCATGCAGTATGGTCAAAGTACGCGCGTGGATTTCCTTTGAAGAGCAGGATGTCATCGACACCCCTGCACCAGATTCGCCCGACTGCTATGCCGCCTTCCGCGATGCCATCGAAGCCTGTCACGCCGCTGGCGGCGGCCGCGTGGTCATCCCGTCCGGACGCTGGTACTGCGCCGGCCCGATTGTGCTGCGCTCGAATGTCCACGTGCATCTGGCGGCTGGCGCCCAGATCTATTTCAGCAATCAGCCACTCGACTACGCCCGCTATGGCGAGATCGATTGCGGCAAACACGGCAAGCTGTCGATTTCACGCTGGCAGAGTAACGACTGCCTGAATTTCTCGTCGATGATTTACGCCTACGGCCAGCACAACATCGCCCTCACAGGCGCCGACTGGACCAGCACCCTGAACGGTCAGGGCGGCGTGCCGTTCAACGAACAGGGCGATTGCTGGTGGACCTGGAAAGGCAAACTGAAAACCCTGAACGCGGTGGCACAAGGCTCGACACCGAATTTCAGCAAAGGGAAAATGTCGGAGAATACCGAGAATCCGCTCAACGCGCTCTCGCTAGCCGACGTCGCTCCACAACTGACCGAGGCCGAACGCCTGCTGATTCAAGGTGAAGGCCAGCGCTGGCGCGCCGATGCACAGTATCTGCCGGCGCTGTCCGAAGCCGGTGTGCCGATTGCGCGCCGTGTGTTCGGCATCGGCCACTACCTGCGTCCACCGATGATCCAGCTGATCGGCTGCACCAACGTGCTGCTACAGGGCTACCACGTGACCCACACGCCGTTCTGGCAGCACCACCCGGTGCATTGCCGGAATATCGTGATCCGTAACGTCCATTGCGAAAGTCTGGGTCCGAATAGCGACGGCTTCGATCCGGAAGCCTGCGACCATGTACTGATCGAAGGCTGCACCTTCGACACCGGTGATGACTGCATCGCCATCAAGGCAGGCAAGGATCTCGACACCCAGTACGGTCCGTCGCAGAACATCGTGATCCAGAACTGCATCATGCAAAGTGGTCACGGCGCCGTCACGCTGGGCAGCGAAATGGCCGGTGGCATCCAGAACGTGTATGCACAGAAGCTGACGTTCCAGAACATCAACTGGGCGACCAATCCGCTCAATACCGCGATCCGACTGAAAACCAATCTGAATCGCGGCGGCTACCTGCGCAATTTCTTCGTGCGTGACATTAGCATTCCGAACGGCGTGCAGACCAGCCCTTCCTTCTACGCCTCGCTGCCGGGTTCCCCGATCCAGTCCAAGACCGTGGCCACGGCGGCCGGCGCCATCGTCACCTTCGACTGCGACTACACCCCGACCAGCGATAACGTGCGCACCCGTCCGCCGATTGTGGACAACGTCCACATCTCCAACGTCCGCACCGGCAATGTACGCACCCGCGATGGCAAAACTGCGTCCTGCTATCAGGCCATCGTGATTCTGGGCCCGGTCGCCTCCGACTACAACGGCCCGCTGCCAGTACCGCCCGTGCCGCCGGTGACCAATGTCAGTATCAGCGACTGCGATTTCGGCACACCGGTCAACACCGCGCAGCCATGGTTCCTGTACAACGTCAAAGGACTGACGCTGAAAAACGTCACCATCGGCACCACCGTGCACAACACCACACTGGAGCGCTGAGGTTCGCCGCTGAGGTTCGCCGCTTATCTCGTTTATACTGGGCTCCTCGGTTAGCGGAGTCCAGCCATGCGTCGTTTCAACCCTCTGATCCATCTCATCACCCTGCCCATGCTACTGGTATCGGGCGCCAGCGCGGCGCCCGTTGAAGCACTCAAACCGATGGCGTTTCTGGCCGGGCACTGCTGGAAAGCCACCTTCGCCGATGGCAAAACCATCGACGAACACTGTTTCCAGTGGCAGTACGAAGGCCATGTACTACGCGACGTACACACCGTACGCTCTCCCGGTCGCCCCGATTATGTCGGCGAAACCCTGTACTACTACGATAGTGCCAGCGCACAGGTGGCATTTCTGTATGTGGAAAACGGTGGCGGCTACAGTCGTGGCACCATGATCGCTGACGCCAGTGGACTGGATTTTCCGGCCACCGACTATGTCGCGGCCGGCAAAGCGCTGCGCTACCGCGTACGCTGGACGCCCACGTCGGAAGACAGTTATCTGGCCCACAGCGAGATGCAGATCGACGGTAAATGGATTACCCAGTTCCGTCTGCAATTGAAAAAGCAGTGACCCACGCGGCTGCGCGGTGCACTGCTTTGTTGAAGATAGTGCCTTAAGCGGCGAACAGCGTTTCGGCCACGCCCTGTGCGCCCGGCTGCAACAGCACCACCGCACCGCCCCACTGCGCATCCTCCGGCTTGCCGGAAATGATGGAGGTGACCATCAGCGTATCGAGGTTCTTGCCACCGAAAGCGCACATGGCCGGTTTCAGCATCGGTACGTCGACACGGCGATCGAGCTTGCCGTCCGGGGCGAAACGCAGCACGCAGCCATCATCATTACCGCACACCCAGTAGCAGCCATCGGTATCGATCGCAGCACCATCGGGACGACCGGCGAAGCTGGTCATGTCGGCAAATACCCGGCGCTTCGACGGTACGCCCGCATCGGTGTCGTAATCGAAGGCCCACACCATACGCCGCTGCGGATGCGAGTCCGACAGATACATGGTGCGTCCATCGGGCGAAAACGCCAGACCATTCTGAGTCAGTAGTTCGCTCACCACCGGTGCGGACAAACCGCGCTGCGCATCGTAGCGATACAGTTGCCCCACCGCGCGCGCTGCCGCCATGTCCATGAACATGGTGCCGCTCCAGAAGCGTCCCTGACGGTCGCAGCGACCATCATTGAAACGCATGCCGGCATCCAGACCGCTGGCCGGTGCTGCCAGTTTGCGCTGCAGCGCCGCTTCGGCGTCGCCCAGCTCCAGCGCGAAGATGCCGCTTTCCATGCCCGCGATCAGCCCACCATCCGAACGTGGTACCACACAGGCCACCATTTCGTCGGTGCTCCAGAAGCGCGTTGCACCGCTGCTGGCATCCAGACGCCAGACGCGGCGCTGTGGAATGTCGACCCAGTACCACGCCCCTTCTGCGGCATGCCAGGTCGGGCTTTCGCCCACCTGGCAACTAACATCGCTTAGCCGTTCCATACCAGATCACCGTTGACCACGCGCGGGATGTTCTGCGGATTGGCATCGGCCAGCGCTTCCGGCAGCAGATAGGACGGCACATCCTGATAGCAGATCGGACGCAGGAAACGGTCGATTGCCGAAGCCCCCACCGAGGTGGTGCGGCTATCCGACGTGGACGGGAACGGACCACCGTGCACCATCGCGTGCGACACTTCCACGCCGGTACCGAAACCGTTGAACAGAATCCGGCCAACTTTGCGCTCCAGCGTCGGCATCAGCTTCGCCGCCAGTTCACGGTCGTCGGCGGTAGCGTGGATGGCCGAGGTCAGCTGACCTTCAACGTGTTCGGCCACTGCCAGCATTTGCGCTTCATCGTCGCACACCACCAGCAGCGAAGTCGGTCCGAAGATTTCGCCTTCCAGTGCTGGATTGCTGAGGAATTCGCTGGCAGGTACCTGATACAGGAAGGCCTGCGCGGCGCAAGGCGCTTCGCTACCCTGACCAGCGGCCATCTGACGCACACCGTCGATAGAGGACAGCGTGCTAACGCCCGTCACATAGGCTTTGTGGATGCCCGGCGTGAGCATGGTCGCGGCAGCCTTGGCGCCAATAGTGCCGCCGACTGCCGCCACAAACGCTTCGAGCTTGGCGCTCTTCAGACCGACCAGCATGCCGGGATTAGTGCAGAACTGGCCAGCGCCCATGGTCAGCGAATCAGCAAAAGCCTGTGGCAGCTTCGGATTATCCAGCGCGCCCGGCAGCAGGAACACCGGATTGATCGAGCTCATTTCGGCATACACCGGAATTGGTTCCTTGCGCGCCGCCGCAGTACGCATCAGCGATACGCCGCCAGCGCGCGAGCCGGTAAAGCCGACCGCCTTGATGGCAGGATGACTCACCAGTGCCTGACCGATGGTCTGGCCAGCGCCGATCAGCAGCGAGAACACGCCTTCCGGCATGGCGCATTCCTGCGCCGCGCGGGCCACCGCCTTACCCACCAGTTCCGAGGTACCGAGGTGGGCCGAGTGAGCTTTCACCACCACCGGGCAACCGGCTGCCAGTGCCGAGGCAGTATCGCCACCGGCCACCGAGAATGCCAGCGGGAAGTTACTGGCGCCGAACACGGCTACCGGCCCCAGACCGATTTTACGCAGGCGCAGATCAGCGCGCGGTGGCGTGCGTTCCGGCAGCGCCGAATCCAGCGTGGCCGACTGCCACAGACCATCACGCACTACTTTTGCAAACAGGCGCAACTGGTTGCAGGTTCGGCCACGTTCACCTTCCAGACGCACTTGCGGCAGACCGGTTTCCTGCATCGCGCGTTCGATCAGCGCAGGACCCAGATCCATGATGCGGTCGGCGATGGTTTCGAGGAATTTGGCGCGGGCTTCCAGACCGGTAGCGCGATACACATCGAAGGCCTGCTCGGCCAGTTCGCAGGCGCGCTGCAGATCGGCAGCGCCAGCCAGCCCGAACGCCGGCTCGATTTCCACGTTACGCGATGGGTCTACCGCCTTCATCGTGCCTTCTTTGCCGAACAGCGTGCTACGGCCGATGATCATTTCGCCTGCAATTTGCATAAAGCCTCCGTTAGATTTTCTTCAGTGCGACCGCGCCGCACTGGTAGTGATGTTGATAGTTATGCCGATAGTTGTGCCGATTGCTGCAACACCGCTGCGGTGTTCAGCATAAAGGCTATGCTGCAGCGTTTGGTGCCCACTCAGTGGCGACAAAACACCCGCAGCAAAAACGCCCGCGCCGGTTTCCGCATCAGCGAAACCGGCGCGGCAAGTATACTCCGCTATCGCAAACTGGTGCGATCAGGGCTGCTGATATTGCGGCCCGGGCACGACAAACGCGCCACCCTGATACATCGTCGCGCGATCATCGGCAGCCGGATAGTTACCCGACGGTGGGAACTTTTCAGCGAACTGCAGCGAGCTGTCTTTCGGACGGAAACCCAGATGTTCGGCCTTGCTGTTGTCCCACCAGCTGGCCGGATTGGCCGACGCACCAAACATGATGGTGTGACCAACGCGCGGCGTAAACAGTGCGCAGCGCAGCGCTTCCACCAGATCGTCGTAGCTGAACCAGGTCACCAGCATGCGCGGGTTGAGCGGCTCAGGGAAGGACGAGCCGATCCGCAGGCACACCGTCTCGATGCCGACGCTATCGTAGTAGTAGCGTGACAGCGACTCGCCGAAGCATTTGCTCACGCCATACAGACTGTCCGGACGCATCGGGCTATCAGCATCGATGTAGTCGGTGGTCTTGTAAAAACCGATGGTGTGATTCGAGCTGGCGAACACCACACGCTTGATGCCGTGCTTGTGCGCCGCTTCGTACAGATTGTAGGTACCGGCGATATTGGCCGCCATGATGTTCTCGAAGGTGTTCTCGGTGGAGATACCGCCGAAGTGCAGCACCACATCCACGCCTTCGAGCAGCTTCAGCACGCCGGCCTTATCGGCCAGATCGCAGCGTACGACTTCCTCGCCTTCACCGGCCGGCGCCATCTCGCCGATATCGGACAGACGCACCACGTCGGCCCACGGCTTGATGCGCTCGCGCAGAATTTTTCCCAGACCACCAGCAGCGCCGGTCAGCAGAATACGTTTGAATGGTTTACTCATTTTTCACCCGAAGTGATTGGTTCGATTTCATCACACAGCGTTAAGCTGCTGCGCTGCAGCGCAGCAGCGCAGCGCCACAGCAGTGCCTGGTCATGCCGGAACTGACGCCAGCTTTATTGCGGGCCCTGCTTGCGGATCAGCTTATCGAGCATAGCGCATTCTTCTTCCGTCAGGTCGGTCAGCGGTGCGCGCACCGGACCGGCATCATGGCCGACCAGACGGGCACCGGCTTTCACGATACTCACCGCGTAACCGGCTTTGCGATTGCGGATTTCCAGATACGGCAGGAAGAATTCGTCGAGCATGCGATTCTGTTCGGCGTGATTGTCCGAGGCCACCGCGTGGTAGAAGTCCATCGCCAGTTTCGGCATGAAGTTGAACACGGCCGAGGAATACACCGGCGTGCCGAGTGCCTTGTAGGCCGCTGCATAGACTTCTGCGGTTGGCAGGCCACCGAGGTAGCTGAAGCGGTCGCCCATACGGCGCCAGATCGACACCATCAGTTCGATATCGCCCACGCCATCCTTGAAGCCGATCAGATTCGGGCAGCGGTCGGCCAGCTTGGCCAGCGAATCAGGGGTCAGGCGGCAGTTAGCGCGGTTGTACACCACCACACCCAGACGGGTGGCTTTGCAGACCTCTTCAACGTGTGCCACCAGACCATCCTGGCTCGCTTCGGTCAGGTAGTGCGGCAGCAGCAGCAAACCATGCGCGCCAACCCGTTCGGCTTCGCGGGCATACGCGGCAGCGACACGGGTCGGACCACCGACACCGGCCAGAATCGGCACCTTACCGGCGCAGGTATCGACGGCGGTCTTGATGATGTCGGTGTATTCCTTGGCTTCCAGCGAGAAGAACTCGCCGGTACCACCAGCGGCAAACAGCGCGCTCGCGCCGTATGGTGCCAGCCATTCCAGACGCTCGATGTAAGTCGACTTGCGGAAATTACCTTCCGCATCGAAGTCGGTCACCGGAAACGACAGCAGTCCGGAAGAGAGGATTTTTTTGAGGTCATTCGGTTGCATACAGTCTCCAGTGTGTGGGGGTGGATGGTAGCGATCATTTCGCCTTGTTGTATGACATCGTACAACTATATCGAAACGTGAGCAAGCGATTTAGCAAAATCTGCTGTTGCTCCCGGAAAACCTGTTGATTTAGCCGTTCTGCGCCGCGATACCATCCTGGGCACGGCGCAGACGTTCGCGACTGTTGCTCAGATGGGTACGCATGGCGGCACGGGCCGCTTCCGCATCCTTGCGGGCGATGGCGTTGTAGATATCCTCGTGCTCGCGGTTCAGACGCTCCAGATAGGCACCCGGTTCGTCCTGCGCCAGCTGGGCCGAATCGACCCGCGCGCGGGGAATGATGGTGTGGCCGAGATCACTGAGGATATCGACGAAGTAACGGTTGCCGGTGGCCTGCGCAATCAGCAGGTGGAAGGCGACATCCGACTCCACCGAACCGGGCTGCTGCTGCGAGGCCTGTATACGCTTGAGCACCTCGCCCATTTCCTGCACCTGTGCTTCGCTACGGCGGGTCGCCGCCAGCCAGGCCGCTTCCGTTTCCAGACTGATGCGCAGCTCGAGGATGGCCAGTACATCGGCAATGGTGCGGATGGTATCGGCAGAAATGCGCAAACTGGCAGCGGGCGGCTCCAGCACAAAGGTGCCGATACCGTGGCGGGTCTGCACCAGCCCGGCTGCCTGCAGATGGGAAATCGCTTCACGCACCACCGTGCGGCTGACGCCGTGCAGCTCCATGATGACCGACTCGGTCGGCAGCTTTTCGCCCGGCTTCAGAGTGCCCGCCTGAATGCTGCTAGTTACGGCCGCCACTACTCCCTGCGCCAGATTACGGTGTTTCTTCACTGGCGCGATAGGCGCGGCGGAAGCAAGGGGCTGGGCAGGATTCTGATTCATGGTAGGTAAGAAGTTGTATGATGACCATTAGCATACACGCTAAAACCGTCGCAGCGTAAGGGTTCAGCATAAAGCGTGGCTGCCCGGCATCCGTGCAGCAAGCACAGCCAAGCTCCGAATCCCGCGGACCTTGCCGTGCAACAGCCTGCCTCAGGCAAGTAGCGCGGCACTCATGGAGGCAGCATCCTCTGCCGATTCGGCCAGCATCTGACTGAGCGCGACGTTACCGTCGACGAATTCAGCCAGACTCGGATGGGCCGCTTCGGTGGCCAGCGGCGAAGCCACCGGCGCCAGAAAACGTGCCACCAGCAGGGTATCGCGCAAGCCTATCGGCGGCGGCAGCAGGCTCGCGCCGCGCAAAGCCACGATGGCCTGACTGACCGGTTCAGGTATCGCCATTTTCTTCATCATCTCGCGGGTGATGATTTCCTGCGCCGCGCCCTGCCATTGTTCGGGATGGTCCAGCAAGCCCGGCAATTCATCGGCACAGGACAGCAGATAGAAACCGCCCGCCTCATGCACAATCGCGGCGAACAGCGCAGTATCAGGATCGGTATGGGTCAGCTTGCGGCCGATGATGTAGGACAGCGCTGCCACATGCGCGGTGTGCTGCCACAGCTGGTCGGCCTTGGCGCGCAGTACCGGATCGTTGATGCGGTTACCAAACTGGCGCACCACCATCGCTGCCGCCATCGAATACAGGTGCCGGAAACCGAGCCGCTGCACCGCCACCCGCACACTGGTCACCGGCGTGCTGCTGCGGTTAAACGCCGCCGCATTCGCCAGTGCCACCGTACGGGCCGCCAGTTGCGGCTCGGCCAGCACCTTGCGGATCACATCTTCCGTGTTGCAATCAGGATCAGACAGTGCCAGCTGCAAGCGTAGCGCGGCATTGACGCTGGTCGGGAACACCAGTTCGCCGCGTTCCGCGCGCGCCACAACTTCCGCATAATCCTTCAGTTTTTCCATACATGCAGTATAACCCCTGCGGCTTGTTCCCGCAGGGGAATTTCCCATTGGAAATTTTTAGAGATGTGCACCAATTTGCGGTAGCAACTCGTCGAAGGTACGACCCTGACCGTTTTCGCCAATGGCGTGCATCTTCCACTCGCCATTGTGGCGGTACAGCTTGCTCATAATCTGCGCCGAGTGCGGTCCCTGTACCGACAGATTGAAGCGCGCCACTTCCTTGTTCTGCGTCGCGTCGAGCAGACGGCAGTAGGCGTTTTCTACCTGCGCAAAGGTCTGGCCGGTAAAACTGTTGACGGTAAATACCAGACTCTTCACCGTGTCCGGCACCGCGTTCAGATCGACATTGATCTGTTCATCGTCACCATCGCCGGCACCGGTACGGTTGTCACCGGTGTGCAACACGCTGCCGTCGCGGCTGCGCAACTGGCGGAACCAGATCACGTCCACCGGCCGCCCGGCCTCGTCGAACATCACGCAGGATGCGTCGAGATCGACCGCTTCGGTTTTACTGCCGAAGCCGAAGAAACCCTTGCTCTTGATGGCATCCCAGCCCAGCCCCATGGTGACGCGCCCGAGGCTGCCGCCACCTTCTTTGGTCAGAGAAATTTTCTGGCCCTTGCTTAAACTGACAGTCATCGCTACTCCTTGTGTACTTTTAAATGTTGTTACTGCGCCGCGCCGCGCTGTGCCCATAACTGGAAGGCGGCACGATTGCGCGAAGAAATCAGAATCTTGCCTTGCCCCGAGAAGCGCAACACCATACCCTCGCCACTGGTCTGGCTATTCACCAGATTGCCGAGGAAGCCGCTGTTGCTACCGGTGGTGACGGAAATTTCGTAACGCAGCGTGCTATCCCAGGCCACCACGTGGGCATTGTCGATAATCATGTCGTTGCCGGGCGTAACTTCAAGCTGCGAAATCGCGCCGAAGCCCGACACGGCCACCTGCCCCACCCCGGCCGTTTCCGTGATGAAGAAGCCGCCACTCTGGGCGAACAGGGCATTGCCGACACTCTGGGTGCGCACCTTCAGGTCAACCTTGTCGGTGGCGGCCACGAACGCGCCGTCGCTGAGCAGGTACTGGCGCTGCCCCACGTCGAGTACCTGCATGGCGCCGGGCAGGCGTGGCGCCAGCAGACAGTCGCCGCCGCTACGCACTGCTTCGATGTGCTGCTGGAACAGTGACTCGCCGTTGGCAAAGCGCCGCATCAGCGCCGCGCCGATACCACCGGTCATCTTGCCCTTCAGATCGAGGCCCGCTTCCATCATCACCATCGCATCGGATTCGCAATAGATTTTTTCACCATGAGTCAGCGACACGTGCAGGAAAGGATCGATGTCACCGGTAATCGAAAATACAGGCATGATTGCAGTCCTCTCCCGATTAAACGCGTACGCCGAACGAGCTGGCCAGTGGGCCCAGACCGCCCTTGTAACCCTGACCGACGGCCTTGAATTTCCAGTCACTGCCGTGACGGTAGACTTCACCGAAGATCATGGCCGACTCGGTCGAGCCATCTTCCGACAGGTCGTAGCGGGCGATCTCGCCGCTGTTGGCGCCGTTCACGCAGCGGATAAAGGCGCGCTGCACCATGCCGAAATTCTGGCGGCGTTCGTCGCCGTCGTGGATGGTGGCGCAGATGGCGATGCGTTCCACATCGGCCGGCACGCGGGTCAGGTCAATGGTCACGGTTTCGTCGTCACCATCACCGGCACCGGTACGGTTGTCACCCGAGTGGGCCACCGACTGATCCGACGATTTCAGGTTGTTGTAGAAGATGAAGTCGTTATCGGCGCGCACCTTGCCATCGACTTTCAACAGGAAGGCCGAACCGTCCAGATCGAAGTCTTTGCCGTCGGTGCTACGCACGTCCCAGCCCAGACCAACCACGATTTTATTCAGGCCGGGAGCTTCCTTGCTCAGATTAACGTTACCGCCTTTTTGCAGACTGATTGCCATGATGTAACTCCTAAAAAATACAGAGCGGACTTGGGTACTACAGGCGGCGTGCCGTGTCCGTTTTTAACGGCGCGCCGAATTCTTGAATGCTGGCTTACGCGGTGAGCGCAGCGCTGGCCTGCTGGCGACGGTGACGTACCGACGACCACACCGAGGCGGCGATAAACGCCACACCGATCAGACCGGTAAAGATTTCCGGGATGTGATATTTCATACTGGCCAGCATGATCGCGGCGAGGATACCGATCGCATAGTGGGCACCATGTTCGA
>JAIELO010000055.1 GCA_019752915.1 Burkholderiaceae bacterium | reverse complement strand
AACGCCTTTGCGACGCATTCGCGTTGATGGCCCTTACACCGTTCAGGCCGTGTCCGGATGTCGGATCTGACCCCGGTTCAGAGGCCTACCAGCGCGTTACAGCGCCGTTTCGTAGCCTTCCAGCACATTGACGACGTTGGTGCCGAGTTCCTTGACGGCATAACCACCCTCGAAGATGAAGGCGGTTGGCAGGTTCAGGTAAGCCAGCCGTTCGCCGATGCGCAGGTAGTCGGCACTGTGCAGCTGGAAGCGCGACAGCGGATCGCCGGCAAAGGTATCGACGCCCAGCGACACCACCAGCGCATCGGCGCCGAAACTGGCCAGCCGGATGCAGGCCGTTTCCAGCGCGCTGAACCAGCTGGCGCTGCTGGTGCCGGCCGGCAGGGGCAGATTCAGGTTGTAGCCCAGCCCGGCGCCTTCGCCGCGTTCGTCGGCATGGCCCAGATAGAACGGATATTCGCTGCGCGGATCGGCGTGAATGGAAATGAACAGCACATCGTCGCGGCCATAGAAAATGCTCTGGGTGCCGTTGCCGTGGTGGTAATCGATGTCGAGAATGGCGACTTTGCGGGCGCCGTCATCGAGCATGTGCTGGGCGGCCAGCGCGGCATTGTTGAGGAAGCAGTAGCCGCCGTAGAAATCGGCACCGGCATGGTGGCCGGGCGGGCGGCTCAGCACGAAGGCACCGCGCTCGCCCAGCCGCAAGGCATGGGCCGCATTGACGGCGCAGTCGGCGCCCGTTTTGGCGGCGATCCAGGTGCCGGCGGTGAGCGGCGTGCCGCTATCCATCGAGTACAGGCCCATGCGGGCACAGAAATTTTCCGGTTCGATATCGCTGCGTAGCGAACGGATCGGCCAGACCGCCGGAAAGGCGTCCTTGTCGGCATTGGCTGCGTCGAGCGCCAGCCATTCGCTCCAGGCATTGCGCAGGAAGTGCAGATAGCGCGGCGTGTGGATGCGTTCGAGCGACATCAGCGGCACGCCTTGCGGAGTGACGATACGGCCCAGACCGCGCCGTCCCAGTTCAGCCAGCACGGCATCGACCCGCTCAGGCTTTTCAAAACAGGGGCGCAACTCGCCGCGGAAGTTTTCGTGGCGGCCGCGGTGCTGGGCGTGCAGTTCGTTGTAAAAAGTGAGCAAAGCGGGCCTCGCGCGGGTGGGCGGTGATCGTCCCGCTAGTTTAGTCGCAATCCCCGCTGGAGTGGCAGAGATTACTGGCGCGGTAGGCTGCCACGTAGTCATCGAAATCGATGCGCGGCGCCGCTTCCATGCTGGCCTGTTCGGCCAGCGAGGCATTCGCCATGGCGTCGAGCTCGGCAGCTTCGGCGGCACTCGGCGGGTGGCTGCGGAAATACCCGGCATGGCGTTCGCTCTGCGCCAGTCCGAAGGCGGCAAACGAATTGCCGTGTTCGCGCAGTGCGGCCATGACCTTGGCGGACGGGGTCAGGTCCGGGTTATCCAGCTTGGCCGCTTGCTGAGCCAGCGCGTCGCTATGGACGCTGTCGCCGTGGCGCGCGTCGAGCAGGGCGGCGACGGGCGCAATCTGCGCCAGCAGTTGACGGCCCCAGTCCTGCAAGCTGAGTTCGCCATCGTCACGCTCCAGCAACAGGCCGGGACGGCGCCCTTCCTTGACGGTGCGGGCGAAGTTGGCGGTGTGGCGCAAGCCTTCTTCGGGCGAGATGGCCGGGCTTTCTTCGAGTGCGCAGAACAGCAGGAAGGCGTCGAGGAAGCGGCCCGCTGGCAGACTGATGCCGACCGGTTCGAAGGGGTCGACATCCATGCAGCGTACTTCGATGTATTGCACACCGCGCGCGCACAGCGCCTGTATCGGCCGTTCGCCGGTCTGGATCACGCGCTTGGGGCGGATGGTGGAGTAGTACTCGTTTTCGATCTGCAGCACATTGGTGCTCAGCTGGATCCACTCGCCAGCGCGCTTGGTGCCCAGTTCGGCATACGGCGCATACGGCTGGTTGACGGCTTTGGTGAGCGCGGCCACGTAGCTGTCGAGGCAGTTTTCGTGCGGACTGAGGCCCGACTGGGCATCGTTCTGGTAACCGAGATCGCTCATCCGCAAGCTGGTGGCATACGGCAGGTACAGGGTATCGTCCGACAGGGTTTCCAGCTGGTGCGGGCGGCCCCGTAAGAAGCCTTTCTGCAGGGCTGGCGAAGCGCCGAACAGATACATCAGCAGCCAGCTGTAGCGGCGGAAATTGCGGATCGTCGCCAGATAGGCGTCCGACTGGTAAGCCTTGGCCGTCAACGGCCGTGCGCTCGCCTCGTTTTCGGCCAGCAAGCGCCACAGGCCTTCGTCGAGCGAGTAGTTGTAATGGATGCCGGCGATGCACTGCATGGCTTTGCCATAGCGCAGCGCCAGACCGCGCCGGTAGACGTGCTTGAGCATGCCCATATTCGAGTCGCCATACCAGGCAATGGCAATATCTTCTTCTGCCGGCAGGGCGGCCGGCATCGACTGGCTCCACAGCAGCTCGTTGCCCAGTTTGCTGTAGGCATAGCGGTGGATGCCGTCCAGCTTGCTCAGCGTGGTGGCGATGTCGGTTTCTGCCGGGGTGATGAATTCCAGCAGGGTTTCAGCGTAATCGGTGGTGATTTGCGGGTGCGTCAGGGCCGAGCCGAGCGCCAGCGGATGGGGACTGCTTGCCAGATGGCCGTGTCCGTCCACGCGCAGGGTTTCGCGTTCGATGCCGCGCAAGCCGCCCAGTAGCGCATGGTGCGCAGGCTGGTTCAGCAGGGCCAGACGGCGAGTCAAGAGTTGGGACAATTCGGTCTTCCTTTCGTTGGTGCAGCAGGGTGGCATCCGGATCAATCGCGCAGGATCCGCTGCGAGATTAACCGAAAACGCGCAATCGCGTCGGCGGCACGCCCATTTCGGGGTGCACGCACGCAAATCGCTGGCTAGTGTATCAAATTATTAAATAGGGGCGTGGTCGGGGCAGCGCCGCTTAAATTGGTCGTGAGATGGCGCAAAAGCTGACCTAAGCGTCGCCGGCGGGCGCGCCATGGCGGCTAGGCCAGCCGGCCGCCGCTGACGCGTTCGATGCCGGCCAGATCCTGCCAGCTCTGCACGTCCTGATAGCCATGCGCCTGCAGGCAGGCACGTACCTCGGCAGCCTGATCGTAGCCGTGTTCCAGCAACAGCCAGCTGGCCGGGTGCAGGTGGGCCGGCGCCCCGGCGATGATGGTGCGCAGTGCCGAGAGTCCGTCGGCATGGTCGGTCAGCGCGCTGCTCGGTTCGAAACGCAGATCGCCTTCCGACAGGTGACGGTCACCACTGGCGATATAGGGCGGGTTGGAGACGATTAAATGGAAGCGTGGCTGTTGTGCCAGTGCAGCAAACCAGTCACTGCCGAGAAAATTGATGTGGCACTGATTGCGCGCCGCATTGCGGCGTGCCAGCGTCAGGGCCGCTGCGCTGACATCGAGTGCGGTGACGTTGGCATCGCGCCGCTGGTGCGCCAGCGCTACGGCGATGGCGCCGCTACCGGTACCCATGTCGAGTACCCGGCCTTGCGCAGGCAGGCGCTCGAGCGCCAGTTCGACCAGCAGTTCGGTATCGGGACGGGGAATCAGCACAGCCGGGTCGACTTCGAAGGGCAGGCCGAAAAATTCGCGCTCGCCGACGATGTAGGCGATCGGTTCGCCCGCCAGCCGGCGCGTCACCAGCGCCGCATAACGGGCCGCTTCATCGGCGTTGAGTGTGCGTTCCGACTGGGTGATCAGGGCGACCCGGGTCACTCCCAGCGCGTGGCACAGCAGAATGCGGTTGTCGAGCGGATCGAGCAGTGCCTGCACTTGCGCCGCAGCCAGCGTCAGGCCGGCGCACAGCTGATCCGTGTGACGGATCATGCGTCGCGGCGACGCAGTAGCAGGAACGCCAGTGCGATCGTCACCATCACAAAGCCCAGCATCGACCATTGCGGAATTGACAGACCGAACCATGGCGCGGTGGCGTCTTCGCACAGGCCGTCCGCTTTGAACAGGAAGGGCAGGTAAGTCGCGGCTGGCAGTTTGTTGAGCAGGGTTTCCATCGGGTCGATGCCGCAGGACAGGCCGGGATGGGCCAGAATGTACAGATGTTTGCCAGCCGTGCCCAGACCGCCGAGGGCGGCCAGCAGGCTCAGCCCCGTGTAGACGCGCGGTTTGCGGAAGGCGCCCACCAGTGCCAGGATACCGACGCTGAGGAACAGGTAGCGCTGGATCACGCACAGCGGGCAAGGCAGCATATCCAGCGCATGCTGGAGATACAGCGCAACGGCGATCATGGCGAAGCTGAAGGCGGCAATGGCCAGCAAAGGAGTACGCGTTGGGTGCATGGATGAGTCCGGAAGTTGGTTCAATGACAGTATCAACAATTCTCGCACAGAGTTGCTATTTGCGCCTTATTTCTTGCTGAGTACTTGCTTAGCCCTTGCTTAGTCGCCCAGTGCAGCCAGCAACTCGGCCTGATGTTCGGCGGCCAGTGCATTGGTCAGTTCGGTCAGGTCGCCATCCATGATGAAGTCCAGTTTGTACAGCGTCAGGTTGATGCGGTGATCCGTCATGCGCCCTTGCGGGTAGTTATAGGTGCGGATCCGTTCGCTACGGTCGCCCGAACCGATCAGGCTCTTGCGGGTGGCCGCTTCCTTCGACTGCTGTTCGCGCAGTTGCACGTCTTTGATGCGCGCCGCCAGCACTTTCATGGCTTGCGCCTTATTTTTGTGCTGCGAACGGTCATCCTGACACTCGACCACGATGCCGGTCGGTAAGTGGGTCAGGCGCACCGCCGAATCGGTTTTATTGATGTGCTGACCACCGGCACCGGAGGCGCGGAAGGTATCGATGCGCAGATCGGCCGGGTTGATGTTGACGTCTTCCACTTCATCCGCCTCGGGCATGACCGCTACCGTGCAGGCCGAGGTGTGGATGCGGCCCTGGGTTTCCGTGGCGGGCACGCGCTGCACGCGGTGGCCACCGGATTCGAATTTCAGTTTGGAATACACACTGTTGCCGACCAGTCGCACGATCACTTCGCGGTAACCGCCCAGATCGGACGGCGACTCCGACACCACTTCCACCTGCCAGCGGTTGCGCTCGGCAAAGCGGGTGTACATGCGCAGCAGGTCGCCGGCAAACAGGGCCGATTCGTCACCGCCGGTGCCGGCGCGGATTTCCAGGAAAATGTTGCGCTCGTCGTTGACGTCTTTGGGCAGCAGCATTTTCTGCAGTTCCAGTTCCAGCTCGGCCAGACGGCTGCGCGCCGCGTCGATTTCATCCTGCGCGAACTCTTTCATGTCCGGATCGCCGAGCATCTCCTGTGCGGTGGCGAGGTCGCCCAGCGCTTCCTGATAGGATTTATAGAGCGCCACCAGCGGCCCCAGTTCGGCATGCTCGCGGGTCATCTTGCGGTAGGCGTCCATATTGCTGGTGGCGCCTTCGGACATCAGTAATTCATCGAGTTCGGTCAAACGGTTTGCCAATTGATCAAGCTTGGCCAGCATCGAGGGTTTCATAGCGGATTCGGGAGTAAGGTGTAAGCAGGTTCGCCAGCGCAGGCCGGCGGCAGGGAAGGTGCGCGGCAGGCGCACACCGGCACGGCAGCGGCGCTAACGGCGACCGCGGAACAGCTGTGGCAGCAGGGCTGCCAGATGGGCGCGTTCTTCGCCCTGGGCACGGTGCAGCGCCTGCTGCGGGCCGTGCATGAATTTGGCAGTCAGCCCTTTCGACAGGGCTTCCAGTACCGCGTCGATATCTTCGCCCTTGGCCAGCATGCGGCGCGCCCGCTCGAGTTCGAGCTGGCGCAGTGCTTCGCCGTTTTCATGCAGACTCTGGATGACGGGTACCACGGCGCGGTCATCGATCCAGTGCATAAACGATTGCACACGGGTTTCGATAATGGCTTCGGCCTGCGCCACGGCAGCCTGACGGTTTTCCAGTCCGGTCTGCACCACTTTGCCCAGATCATCGACGGTGTACAGGAAGGCGTCGTTGAGACGGGCTACTTCCGGTTCGATGTCGCGCGGTACGGCCAGATCGACCATGAAGATCGGCTTGTGGCGGCGTGCCTTGATGGCGCGCTCGACCATGCCCAGACCGATCAGTGGCAGCGACGAGGCGGTGCAGGACACCACGATGTCGTACAGATGCAATTTGTCTTGCAGCTCGGCCAGGCGGATCGCCTGTCCGCCGTAGCGGTGCGCCAGTTCTTCGCCGCGCTCCAGGGTACGGTTGGCGACGGTGATGCTGCGCGGGTTCTGCGCCGCAAAGTGGGTGGCGCACAGTTCGATCATCTCGCCGGCGCCGATGAACAGCACATTCTGTTCCGAAATCTTGTCGAAGATCCGTTGCGACAGGCGCACGGCGGCGGCCGCCATCGACACGCTGTGGGCGCCGATTTCGGTGGTGCTGCGCACTTCCTTGGCGACCGAGAAGCTGCGCTGGAATAACTGGTGCAGATAAGTACCCAGACCGCCGGCTTCGTCGGCGGTGCGGATGGCATCTTTGATCTGGCCGAGAATCTGGGTTTCGCCCAGTACCATCGAATCGAGCCCGGAGGCGACCCGGAAGGTGTGGCGCACTGCGTCATGCTGGGGCAGCATGTACAGGTGCGGACGCAGTTCGGCGTAGTTCAGTTTATGGAAATCGGCCAGAAAATGGGCACCGGCGTCGAGCGGATCGGGTGCATGGCTGGCAGCATACAGTTCGGTGCGGTTGCAGGTGGACAGAATCGCCGCCTCATCGTGGCCGCGCTGGTCTAGCCGTTCAAACCACGAGCGCGCTTCGCGTACCGCCTGACCGAGCTGGTCCGGGGCGAACGCCAGCCGTTCGCGCAGGGCGACAGGGGCGGTGTGGTGATTGAGGCCAACGGCAAGCAGCTGCATTGCAGATCCGAATGTTGATTTACCGGACATTATACCGCGTTGCCGCGCTGCTCAACGCGTTCAGCCACCCAGCTTCTCGAGCCGGTAGCCATAGCTGTAGACGGGCACCAGCCGGTAGCCGTTTTCCGGCTTGAGCAGTAACTTGTTGCGCACCCGCGAGACATGGGTGTCCATGGTGCGCGAGGGGATGGCCGTTTCCTTGACCCATACGGCTTCATGGATGTAGGCGCGCGACAGGGGCCGGCCGATATTGCGGAAAAATAACAGGGCGAGGGCAAATTCTTTTTGCGTCACGTCGAGGACGTTGCCATCCATCAGCAGGCGGCCGGGCCGGGTCTCGAACAGGTAGCGGCCGAACTGCAACTGTTCGGCGCCATTCTGGGTCGGGTAGGCGCGCCGCAGCAGGGCCTGTACGCGCGCTACCAGTTCACCGCGGCGTAGCGGCTTGATCATGTAGTCGTCGGCACCGGCATCCAGGCCGGCGACGATGTCATCTTCGCCGGAACTGGTGGTGAGAAACATCACGGGGGCACTATCCGGCAGTTTTTCTCGGGCCCGCTGCAGCACTTCGCTGCCTGTCAGGTCGGCCACCTGCCAGTCGAGGATCAGCATATCGTAGCTATCCTTGCGCAGATGGTAGAGGGTATCCCTGGCATTCTGGTAGCCATGACAGGTGTGACCGGCTGACCCCAGTACCTGACAGATCAGGTCGGCCTGGCTACGGTCATTGTCGAGTACGGCGATTCTCATCCTGCTGCCTGTCGGGGAAAAAGTGAGGGAAAGTCACTTGGAATATAACAGGGATTCACAAAAAAACTGGCGAATCTACCTTAATTTTTTTCACTGGTGCATCACTATTTTCTTGATAGAAAGTTCCTACCGGGGCTTGCGCGCCAGATTGCTGAATACAAGGTACACTGGAAAAAGGCGATTTTCAATGTGAAAGTTGTAAATCGGAAACAGGCCTGAATGCCGCACCGCTGCGGCCCGGAGCAATCATGGCGACACAGCAACAGCAATCCTGGCCACTGGCACACGCCTCGCCGCAGCGGGTGGCGCAATTGCGCGCCGAATGCCGGCAACTGGTGCGGCGCCGTGCTCTGCTGTCGGCCGGAGTCGCGGCGCTGCCGGTACCGGGGCTGGATGTACTTTCTGATCTGCATCTGTTTACCCGCCTGATCGATGACATCAACCAGACTTTTGGGCTCACGCCCGCCCAGATCGCCGGATTGCAGCCGGAGTACCGCATGCTGGCCTACGAGGCCGCCATGGGTGTGGGCGGAATGCTGGTGGGGAAACTGATTACGCGGGATTTACTGCTGCCCTTGCTGCAGCGTAGCGGCGTCAAACTGCTGGCGCGTCAGGCTGGCAAGCTGGTGCCGCTGGCCGGGCAACTGGCCTCGGCCGGGATAGGTTTTGCCGTGTTCCGCCACATCGGCAACCAGCATGTGGAAGCCTGTGCGGCGGTGGCCCAGCAGCTAGTGACGGCCGGTGCCGGCCGTCCCAGTGCCTAGCGCAGGGCGCGCTGGCGGTTGCGGCGCGACTTAGGCGTCCGGCAACACGACGTTGACGTCCAGCACTTCCAGATTACCCTGACGATCCAGCGAAATTTTGATGTCGTCGGCATTCACCTTGGTGTACTTGGAAATAACGTCGATCAGTTCCTTGTGCAAGGCGGGCAGGAAGTCCGGACCACTACGGCCATTGCGCTCGCGCGCGATGATGATCTGCAACCGCTCCTTGGCCGCGGTGGCGGTTTTCGGTTTTTGCGGGAACAGGAAAGAAAGCAGTGCCATAATTACTTGCTCCCGAAAATACGCTGAAGCAGGCCGGGCTTTTCGTAGGTGGTAAAGCGCAACGGCAACTCCTGGCCGAGGAAGCGCGACACCACATCTTCATAAGCTTCCGCTACATCAGTGCCTTTGAAATGGATGGCCGGATTACCCTGGTTCGAAGCGTGCAGGACCGATTCCGATTCCGGAATGATGCCGATCAACGGTATGCGCAGAATTTCCTGCACATCCTCAAAGGACAGCATTTCGTCCGCTTCCACGCGTTTTGGCGAGTAGCGGGTGATCAGCAAATGTTCTTTGACGGGTTCGCCGCCGGTCTGGGCGCGGCGCGATTTGGCCTGAATGATGCCCAGAATGCGGTCCGAGTCGCGTACCGACGACACTTCCGGATTGGTGACGATGATGGCTTCATCGGCAAAGGTCAGTGCCATCAGCGCGCCATGCTCGATACCGGCCGGCGAATCGCAGATGATGAACTCGAAGCCCATGTTGATCAGCTCGTGCAGCACGGTTTCTACGCCTTCTTCCGACAGCGCGTCCTTGTCGCGTGTTTGCGACGCTGGCAGGATGAACAGGTTGTCGCAGTGCTTGTCCTTGATCAGGGCCTGGGTCAGGGTGGCTTCCTTGTTGATCACATTGATCAGGTCGTACACCACACGGCGTTCGCAACCCATGATCAGGTCCAGATTGCGCAGGCCGACGTCGAAGTCGATCACGGCGGTCTTGTGGCCGCGCATGGCCAGACCGGTGGAGAAGCTGGCGCTAGAAGTCGTCTTACCGACACCGCCCTTACCGGACGTTACAACAATAATTCTCGCCACAAAAATTCCTTTTCAGAGTGTAGGGTCGCCAGCGCGTCGTTAGGCGCGGGTTGCTGAATTGACAGATAGTATATCGATTCGGTCGCCGATGAGGCGAATTTGCGCAGGGGTGCGTGCATATTCAGCCGGGAAACCGTCTTCAAATGTCCGGTAAACACCGGCAATGGAGACTAACTCCGGCGCCATGCTCATGGCGAAGATGCGCGCGTCGGGATTTCCCGAGGCACCGGCCAGCGCCCGGCCATTCAAAGTGTTATAGACGTGGATACTGCCATCGGCAATGATTTCCGCGCCATTGTTGACCACGGCGGTAATGATCAGATCGCAGCCGCGTGCATAAATGCGCTGGCCGGCCCGTACCGGGGTATCGATAATCATCACGCGGGCGCCGCCGGGGATGGCTTCGGCCGCTGCCGCTGCCGGTGCAGGTGCCGGGGCGGCTGCCGGTGCAACGGCTTTCGGCGCTTCCGGCTCGGCGCGCTGCGGCGCGGCCGTTTCCAGACTCAGGCCATGGGCGGCGATGGCACCGGCCATCTCCAGTGGCGCATTGCGTACCGCGACCGGGTTGAGCCGGTATTTTTTCAGTAAAGCGATCAGGCCGCTCCAGTCGATGGCGGCGCCATCGGCGGGCAGGCCGCCCACGTCGATCACGGCCAGATCATCGTCGAAGAAGTCGGTGCTACCGCCGGTCATCTCGGCCATGGCGGCGTCGAGTGCCAGACGGTCGGCCGTGGCCAGAATGGCCGACACGGCGACCACGGTGGAAATCTTGATTTCTATGGGCTTTTGAAACTGGCTCTTGGACATGGGCAACACAGTGATGGGGTTAAGCCCGCGTGGGCTTCAGCATTCTACTGTGGAAAACGGCCGCTGGGGAGGGCTGGCGCATCGCTGCGCCAGCAAATGCGGGGCTTGCCGCGCGGATCAGGGGAGAATCGGCCCTTCGCCGTCGCGGCAATGAAACGCTCAGACGCTGGCGTGTTCGGCGCGCAACTGACGCGCCGCTGCCACCATATTGCGCAGTGCACTTTCCGTCTCGCTCCAGCCACGGGTTTTCAGGCCGCAGTCGGGATTGACCCACAGATGGGCCGCCGGCACCACGCTGGCAGCGCGCTGCAGCAGCCTGACCATTTCCGCCTGCGGGGGTACCCGCGGGCTGTGGATATCGTACACGCCGGGGCCGATTTCATTGGGGTAGGGGAAGCGCCGCAAGGCTTGTAGCAATTCTGCATCGGAACGGCTGGTTTCGATGGTGATCACATCGGCATCCATGGCGGCGATCTGCGGCAGGATTTCATTGAATTCCGCGTAGCAGATGTGGGTGTGGATCTGGGTGCCGTCGGTCGCGGCGCTGGCGGCGATGCGGAAAGCGCGGGTGGCCCACTCCAGATAGCTGTCCCAGCGGCTGCGGCGTAGCGGCAAGCCTTCGCGCACAGCCGGCTCGTCGATCTGGATGATGGCGATGCCGGCCTGCTGCAGATCAGCCACTTCATCGCGGATCGCCAGTGCCAGCTGCAGGGCGGTGTCCTGACGCGGCTGGTCTTCGCGCACGAACGACCATTGCAGGATGGTAACCGGGCCGGTCAGCATGCCTTTCACGGGTTTTTGCGTCAGGCTCTGGGTGTACACGGTCCAGCCTACCGTCATTGCCTGCGGGCGGCGCACGTCGCCGAACAGAATCGGCGGTTTCACGCAGCGCGAGCCATACGATTGCACCCAGCCATGGCGGGTGAACAGGAAGCCTTCCAGCTGTTCGCCGAAATACTCCACCATATCGTTGCGCTCGGCTTCGCCATGTACCAGTACGTCCAGTCCCAGCGCTTCCTGGCGCTGGACCGCGTCGGCGATTTCGGCGCGCATCTGCGCGGCGTAGCGGGTGCTATCGAGTTCGCCGCGTTTGTGGGCGGCGCGGGCGCTGCGGATGGCTGCGGTCTGCGGGAAGGAACCGATGGTGGTGGTCGGGAAGGCTGGCAGACGCAAGCGTTCGCGCTGCACGGCCTGACGCTGGGCGAAGGGGGAATGGCGCTGGTCGGCATCGGCGGGCAGGGCTGCCAGACGGGCGCGCAGCGCGGGCTGGTGCAGGCGCAGACTGGCGGCGCGGCTGGCCAGTGCGGCGCGCGAGGCGGCCAGTCCGTCCAGAACGGCCTGCGCGCCCGGGTCGGCCGGATCGGTATTGCCTTGCAGGGTATGCTTCAGCAGCGCCAGTTCGGCCAGCTTTTCGTGAGCGAAGGCCAGCCACGGGCGCACTTCGGCATCGAGCGTGGTTTCGCCGTCCAGCGTGTAGGGTACGTGCAGCAGCGAGCAGGACGCGGCCAGCCACAGTTGGCCCTGCCGTTTGACCAGTAGCGGCTGCAGGATGGCGAGCGCCGCATCGAGGTCGCAGCGCCAGATGTTGCGGCCATCGACGATGCCGACCGACAGCACTTTATGCACCGGCAGCCAGTCGGCAATGCTGGTCAGTTCATGGGGCGCACGCACGCCATCGACATGCAGCCCGGCGACGGGCAGGCGGCAGGCCAGACTGAGATTTTCTTCCAGCGGCGAAAAATAGGTGGCGAGCAGCAACTGGGCACCGGCCTGATTGAGTTGCCAGTAGGCTGTTTCGAAGGCATTGCGCCATGGCGCTGGCAAGTCGAGGCCGAGGATGGGCTCGTCGATTTGCACCCAGCTTACGCCCTGCTGTTTCAGGCGCGCCAGCAAGGCGCCATACACCGGCAGCAGACGCTCGAGCAACGCCAGACGGTCGAAGCCGCTATCGCCGCGTACCTTGCCCAGCCACAGGAAGCTGAGCGGCCCGAGGATGACCGCTTTGACGGCGTGCCCGAGTGCCTGCGCTTCCGCCACTTCTTCGAACAGCTGGGTACTGGCCAGCGAGAACGCCGTGTCGGCCGTGAATTCCGGCACCAGATAGTGGTAGTTGGTATCGAACCATTTACTCATTTCCAGCGCCGCCGTGGCGGACAGTGCGCCTTCGTGCTGGCAGTCGCAAGTCTGGGTGGCGTCGTGCTGGCTATCGCTGTGAGGGCTGTCAGTACCAGCGCCACGCGCC
>JAIELO010000338.1 GCA_019752915.1 Burkholderiaceae bacterium | reverse complement strand
CATATGGTTGCAGGGCGGTGGCCGGTACGTACACCAGCTCGATGCCGGCGTAAGGGGAGCTCGCTTGCAGGCGTGGCCAGATCTGCGCCAGTGTTTCGGCACCGGGCTGGCCGCGCCGCGCCAGCAGCACCAGCAATTGCTGGGCGACCAGTGCACCGACCAGCGAACTGGCCTGCGGCACCGCGTAGTGGGCACTGTCGCTGTACAGCCAGTCCGGTGCGTACTGCAGGAATAGCGACGACAGCTGGGCGCGCATATCGATGCTGCTCAGGCCCAGTTGCGCATAGGTCTGGCACTGGGCGTCGTACAGGGGATGGGGCACGCTGGCGGCGAAATGCTGCTGCTGGGCGAGAATGAGCGGCACGAACAGCGCGTCCGGATACAGGCGCGCCGCGCTTTTCAGCAGCAGGTACAGGCACAGCTGCCACGATTCGATGCCGCCGCTGCGCGGGCTGAAGTGGCCGCTGTCGTTGATGGCGTATTCGTACAGGATCACATCGGGTGCCGCGGTACTGGCCGCCGCTTCCTGAAGCCGCGCTAGCGCCGCCAGCGAGCTGGTGGCGCCTACCGACAGCTGGACGATGTCCAGCGCCGTGTAGTGCTGCAGCGTGCTGCGCAGCTGCGCCACATAGCCGTCGCGCAGCAGGGAGTTGGAGCCGCCGAGGATCAGGATGCGCATGGCATTAAGCCGTCTGGTCCGGCACGGCGATCAGAATGAACTGGTAAGGCAGGGCATCCTGTACCGCCTGTTCGCCATCGTTGCCGCTGGCTTCGGCCAGCTGGCGCAGCAGTGGCAGGAAGCGTTCGCGGCCCGCTTCCTCGCGGATCAGCGGCGCGCCACCGGTGAGCCGGAAGCCGGTCTGCTGCAGCAGTTCCAGCAGGCTGCCACGGCTGAACAGACGCAGCTCGTCCTGCGTCAGCATGCCATCTTCGCGGTAGCGGCAATCGCCCAGATTCAGGCGCACCTGACTGCTCCAGTGCTGGCTGTTGCGCACCGCCAGCAGCAGTGTGCCGTTGGGTGCCATGCTGGCACGGATGGCGCGCAGCACGTCCCACGGGGCGCGCAATTTTTCCAGTGCACCGTCGAGAATCCAGCAGTCGGCCTGCGCCAGATACTGATCGCGCTGGGCATCGGCGGTCTCCACATCCTGGGCGAACACATAGTCGCAATGGGCGCGCGCGGTTTCGGCGGCCAGCAGATGGCTTTCAATGCCGATGAAGTTGCAGACCGGGTTGCGCTGTTTGTACAGCTTGGCAAACGCACCGTCGCCGCAACCGAGTTGCACCAGTTTGACGGCCTGCGCGGGCACGCAGCCCAGCAGTGCCATATTCACCTGATGGGTCGCGATGGCCTGTTCATAATGGTAGCCACCGGTGCGGCGGACCGTGCCCTGCCAGTCATGGCGGATGAAATGGCGTTGCGGTGGTGCTGCGCTGAAGTCATTGTGTACCCAGTCGACATAGCCGAGCAGTGCGCCGGCACCGGCCTGATGCAGCGCCAGCATCGGTGGCAGCATCGGTGCACCGTGTTTGACCGGCATCGGCCACTGGCGTACCACGTCGATATTGGTCAGCATGCAGGCCGGATGCAGATAGGGCTGGCCATCCGGCGAATTCGGCACGCCGCTGCTGCTAACCATGGTCACTTCGCCCACTCCGTACATCTGCGGCTGCAGCTGTTCGGCCAGCGATTCGAGGAAGCCCCGTTTCAGTACTTCGATATCGGAATCGAGGAACAGCACCTGTCCTTGCAGGGGCAGGTTATTGATGGCCCAGGCCATGCCGGGACCATGGTGGATGTTGTAGCCGAACGGGATGAACTGCACATGCTCGAACTGGGCTGCAATCGGGGCAATCTGGGCCGCAACGTCAGGCGTTGAACCGTCGATGATGTAGACCGGATTGTGCGGGTAGAACTGGCGCAGACTGCCCAGCAGCGCAGCGATCAGGTCGGGCGCATTGTAGGACACAGTGATGACGGGGATCTGGTCGATCGGAGTACGGGACATAGACGGTGCTTCCACGGAAAGGGTAGGGGGCAGTGCCTGGCCGTGCGGCAGTTTGGCGATGCGGCGCAACTGGGTTTCCAGATTGCGCACCAGCTTAGGGCTGTCGAACAGGGCGCAGCTCAGGCGCTGGTCGCGCAACTGCTGCTTCATGGCGGCGATGCGGGGACGGTCGTGGGCCAGTGCCACGGCTTGTTCTTCGTAGTCGGCAAAGCTCTCGGTGATCAGCTCGGGCAGATCGACGGCGCGCAGCAGGCTGCCAGCCATGCGCGACGAGAAGGTTCTTCCGGCGCAGGTGAGCAGCGGCAGGCCGGCCCACAGCGCATCGCTGGCGGTGGTGCCGGCATTGAATGGGTAGGTGTCGAGGAACAGGTCGGCCAGCTGGTAGCGTGCCAGATACTCGGCCGGCATGGCGCGCCCGGCAAAGATGATGCGCTCGCGGGCGACGCCGGCCTGTTCGGCATAGCGCCACAGATTGTCGCGCACCACGTCGAAATCGGCCACCAGCCACAGCACGCTGTCCGCTACCCGCTGCAGAATGCGCATCCAGACGGCAAACAGTTCAGCGCTGAATTTGTAGTTGTTATTGAACGAGCAGAATACAAAGGCCGCTTCGGGCAGACCGACGCTGGCACGGCTCGGGCACACGCCGATGGCGCGCTGGCGGTCGTTGATCTGGAAGGTGTCCGGCAGATACAGCGGGGTTTCCGTGAAATGCTCGGCCAGTGCCGGCGGAATCAGGAATTCGTCGGCGATCACGTAATCGATGCCGGGCAGGCCGGTGCTGCCCGGGAAGCCCAGATAGGTCAGCTGTACCGGTGCCGGACGGTGCGCGATGATGTCGGGCCGCGCGCCCAGCGTCAGGCCGTGCAGGTCCACCAGAATATCGATTTCATGGGCACGGATGCACTGTGCAGCCTGCAGGTCGCTCATGGCGTCGATGCGGATGTAGTGATCCATCGCCGCTACCACGCGGGCGCGCAGCGGCGAGTGGTCTTCGCGGCTCCAGCTGAAGGCATACACTTCGAAGCGTTCGCGGTCGTGCAGTTCGTACAGCTCGGCCGTCAGGATAGAGACTGCATGCGAACACAGGTCGGACGACAGGTAGCCGATGCGCAGGCGCGCGTGACCGTAACCATTGCCATCGCTGAGCGGGGTGGCGTTGGCCAGTACTTTTTCGTTCACGAAGCGGCGCGCGGCGGCCAGCTGTTCGACCGGATCGTCGGACAGGCTGAGCATGGCCAGCGCCGAAGCGCCTTCACGCATCTGGGTTTCGCTCAGGCCCGGCAGCGGCACGTAGACCGGCCAGTGACACTGCTTCATGCGCAGGAACACCCAGTGCGAAATCACTTTGGGCTGCTGCGGGTCGATGCGCAGGCTGCGTTCCAGCATGGCTTCGGCGGCCGGGAAATCCATCTGCAATTCCAGCAGACGGCCCAGATTATTCAGCGTCTGGATGGCCAGTGCCGGTTGCTGGCGCGGATCGAGTTTGACACCCGCTTCGAGAATGCCATGCCAGCTGGCCAGCGCTTCGGCCGGACGGCCCAGCCGTTCCAGCAGGGTGCCCAGATTCAGGCGCGCTTCGACAAAGGTCGGTTTCAGACTGATCGACTGGCGGTAGGCGGCTTCGGCGCCCGCCCCATCGCCCTCGGCCAGCAAGGCCACCGCCAGATTGAACCAGGCCGCATAGGCATGCGGGGTGCGGGCGTGATGCTTGAGCCAGTGGCGGTACAGTTCGACGCTGGCAGCGCGCTGGCCAGCCTGCTCCAGCGTGGCGGCAGCGTCAAACAGTTCGGTGATACTGAGACTGCCGCGCGCGGCCAGCTTCATCCATTTTGCCTGCGATGGGTGCATGAGCGTGCGGACTCAGGCCAGCGCAGCGCGCACGGCGGCGGCCACGGCGAGCACCTGGGCGTCGCTCAGGTGCGGACCCATCGGCAGGCTCAGCACGTCGTTCTGCAGCGCTTCGGCCAGCGGCAGGTCGCCGAGGCGATAGCCCAGCGCGGCATAGGCCGGCTGCAGATGGGGGGCGACCGGATAGTGCACCACGGTGCCGATACCTTGTGCAGCCAGTGCCTCGGCCAGCGCATCGCGGCGCGCGTGGCGCACCACGTACAGATGCCAGACCGGTTCGGCCCAGTCGGGCACGAAGGGCAGCGTCAGGCCGGGGATGCCGGCCAGCTCGCGCTGGTAGAGGGCCGCAATGGCACGACGGCGGGCATTGTCGGCCGGTAGTTGCGTCAGCTTGACGCTGAGCAGCGCTGCCTGCAGTTCATCGAGCCGCGAGTTGTAGCCGGGCACCTCGTTGTAGTACTTGACCTTGGAACCGTAGTTACGCAGCGTGCGGATGCGCTCGGCCAGCGCGGCATCATTGGTGGTGACGGCGCCGCCATCGCCCAGTGCGCCGAGATTTTTGCCGGGGTAGAAGCTGAAGGCCGCCGCATCACCGAGCTGGCCGACGGTGCCACCGTGGGCGCGTGCGCCGTGTGCCTGGGCGGCATCTTCGATCACTTTCAGGCCGTGCTGGCGGGCCAGCGCCAGGATCGGTGGCAGGTCAGCCGGCTGGCCATACAGGTGCACCGGAATGATGGCCTTGGTGCGCGCCGTGATGGCGGCAGCGATGCGGGCCGGATCGAGGTTGTAAGTGGCGGCGTCCGGTTCCACCGGCACCGGGGTGGCGCCGCAATGGGTGACCGCCAGCCAGGTGGCGATAAAGGTGTTGCTGGGGACGATGACTTCGTCACCGGGACCGATACCGTAGGCTTTCAGAATCAGGAAGATCGCGTCCAGTCCATTGGCCACGCCGATGCAGTGCTGGCTGTCGCAATAGGCGCCGAACTGGCGCTCGAAGGCCAGCGTTTCTTCGCCGAGAATGAACCAGCCGCGCTGCAGCACGCGCTGGAAAGCAGCTTGCAACTGGTCGGCCTGGGACAGGTTGATGGCTTGCAGATCGAGAAACGGTATCTTCATAAAGTCTTTCGGTGGAACCCCGGAACGGTGTCCGGTGGACTAGCCGCGCTGGCGGTGCTGCTGGGCAGCGGCCGCGAATTCGCTGTAGTCATGGAAATAATCGTGCGGGTCGTAACGGGTCGAGGCCATTACCACGCACACCGCGCCGGAAGAAAAATTCTCCACTTCGCGCCACATCATGCCCGGCACATACAGGCCGTAGTAGGAACGGTTCAGGTGCACACGCTTGCGGTTGACGCCATCGTCGACGATCACGTCGAAACTGCCGGACATGGCGACAAACAGTTGCTGCAGTTCGATGTGGCCGTGACCTGCGCGCGCCGAACCGCCCGGTACGTCGTACAGGTAGTAGACCCGCGCAATGTCGAACGGGATGTGCACGCCGCCTTCGATCACGGACAGATTGCCGCGCACATCGTGGTGCGGTGGCAGGTCGATCAGGCGGCATTCATCGAGCTTATTCATGGCTGGCTCCATCGGCTAAGGGAGTGCCTGGCGCGACCGCTGCCGCCGCAGCTGCCACGCTGGCGCAGTAATCGAGGTAGCGCTGGCGCGCCTGCTGGGTTTGCGGGAAAACCGAGCCGAGCCGCACCGACAGCGCTGCCACCTGATAATCCTGCTCCAGCAGTTCGGCGGTACCGATCACATTGTCGCGGTGCGAGGACACGATCAGGTCGACGTAATCGGAGAAGCAGTTGCCGAAATGGGGATTGGCATACGGATTGGAATTCGATTGCAGGCGCTGGTCGTAACGGAAGTAGCTGAGTTCTTCGTCGATGTAGAACACCAGTGCGTTGCGCGCCAGATTGCAATACGCGGCCACATCGGCCAGACCGCGCGTGTAGTCGTGCCCCGGCAGGCGGAACAGTTCCTTCCAGCCGATATTCCACAGGGTTTGGCGGCGGAACATGACGCTGGTAAATTCGCCGACGAAGTTGCGCATGCCGAGCGCCATCGATTGCTGCATGGCGGCGCCCGTCATGTGGCCGCTGGCCGTATAGGGACGGCGCGTTTCGGTGCGCTGGTTATCGATGTCGATCACCTGCGAGGCGGAAAAAGCCAGCTCGACGCGCGGGTCGGCCTGCATCACGGCGACCATGCGCTCGACGCAGAACGGGTGCAGGATATCGTCGTCGAACAGTGGTTTGATCAACTGACCACGGCCGGAATACAGACTGGCCAGCACATTGTCCGGCCCGGTGACCGGATTGCGCTGGTAGATCACGCCCGGATAGCGGCTGCAAATCTGGCGGATTTCCTCGGTCGGACAGTTATCGCTGACCAGAATTTCGGTCTGGGTATAGGTCTGTCCCACCGCAGAACGCAGGCAGGATTCGAAATGGGCCGCCTTGTAGGACGGGATGACGATGCTGACGGTAGGTAGAGTCATGTCGGTAGTCGAATTAGGCGCCGCACACAAGCGGCCTCCAGCGCCCTATGATACCGTTTGTGCTGACCTACGGGGCAACTTTTAACCCCCGAACAAAGGGGCTTTTCCGGTTTTGCAGGAAAGCCACAGGGGCCACGCCATCCGCTACAATCACTGCATTATCGATCTGCCACCGAGCCGCCATGATGTCGACCCCTCCCGCTGCCTCCCCTAGTTTGATGGCGCGCATTGCCGCCACGGAGATTCCCGATCTGGTGGTGATGATCGGCTACGGCGACGAACTGCCGGTGTACCGTCATGCGCGCGCCCTGTGGCAGTTCTATGCGGCGCACTTCCCGAATATCCAGATCGTGTTTACCCGCTGGAGCACCAAGCTGGCACCGGGCGAAGTGGTGGACAATGGCTACGACCTGCTGGTCGGCATGGGCGAACAGTTCCGTGGCGAACAGGCTTATGACAGTACCGGGGTCTGGTCGGGCAGCGAGAATGCCAAGTTCGTGTACCGCCAGGTGGCAGTGCAGGATTATCTGCTGCGCACCCGCTCGAAACCGTTTTTCTGCTACCAGCTATCGCTGACGTCGGTGGTTGATTTCCGTGTACTGAGCAACGTGCTGCGCATGCTGCCGGCCAGTGGCTGCTATGCCGGTCCGCTGCAGCGCCTGAACGGACCGGAGTTTGTCGCCGGCCTGACTTTTGTCAGCGGTGCCAGTACGCTGTTCTCCAGCGACGCCCTGATGCGCATGCGCGAACGGTACGATCCCGAGCATGCGATCTGCCAGTTTCCCAACGATGTCTGGCAGGCGCTGGTGCTGGAAGACTATCAGCGGATTGTGCTGCCGACCTTTAACTTCCTGCGTCCGCGGGCACCGATGGCCGATGATGCGGCGGTGCGCGCCATCGCGCGGCAGCAGTTGCAGGCGGGCCATTACCACTTCCGCGTGAAGACGGTGGCGCCGCAGGATGCGGCGGGGCGGCGCGAAGATGTCGATCCGTGGATCATGTTGCGCATCATGGAAACCATACTGGCAAGCGAGCCGGCGCCGGAAGCGGCGACCCTGACGCTGATGCAGAAATATGCCTGGGCCGCAACCAGTGGTCAGCCGGGGCCGATGCCATCGCGCTTCCACACCCCGCTGTTCCGCGGCGCCCGCGATATTCCTTTCAACGACGAAGAAGTGCCGGACCCTGTGTAAGCTGCGGTGCGGCAGGCTGCCGCCTGCTGTGCCGTGCCCTGCTGTGCCCATGCCGCTGGCGCAGCGGCCGATTCCCTCTCTTGCAAAGCGATCCCCATGCCACAAGTCACTGTTCTGATCCCTGCCCACAACGCTGCGGCCACGCTGGCAGAAACGCTGGACTCGCTGGTCGCGCAGACCTACCGCGATTTCGAGGTCTTGCTGGTGAACGATGCCTCGCACGATAACACTGTCGCGATTGCACGCAGCTATGCGGACCGGATCGCCGTGCGGATCCTCGACCTGCCGCAGAATATGGGGGTGGCCGGGGCACTCAATGCGGGGCTGGCACAGATCGAAGCGCCGTATATTGCGCGCATCGATGCCGACGATCTGGCCATGCCGAACCGGCTGGAAGAACAGATCGGTTTTCTGGAAAGTCATCCGGAGATCGATGTCTGCAGTAGCGCCATGGAACTGTTCTACGACGATGCTTCACGGCCCAATGAAATGCTGATCAAGCCCACCGAGGATGCGCTCATCAAGACAGCGCTGGTGCAGTACGCTTCGATGTCGCATGGCGCGTCAACCTTCCGCAAAAGCTTTTTCGATGATGTGGGGGGCTTCGATGTGCGGCTCGACTTTGCCGAAGATTACGATCTGTGGTGCCGTGGCGCTCTGCTCGGTAAGTGCTACACCAATCTGCCGATGGGGCTGACCAAATACCGTCAGCACGAGCAGCAGGTCGGCAAGTTGCGCGCCCAGTTGCAGTACGACCGCGACTTGCTGATCAAGCGTAAATACCTGAGCGCCCTGCTGAATGGCGAGTCGTCCGGCTATCTGGCGGAATTCTTTTCGCCGGTATTACGCTTTACCAGTAAGGAAGTGACGGCCACGGTGCTCGAGCAGGTGACGCCACTGCTGTTGCGACTGGCGCCGAAAATGCCGGATCAGGCCTACTTCGCCGACATCGTTGCCAAGTGCGTGGCCCGCCACGTGCGCAACTGCCCCTGAGCGCTTGCGCAGTGAGCGCGCAGTGGGCGCGCAGTGGGCATTATCTGCTGCGGCGCGGCCGCGGCGTCGGGTTAGGCGGCTTCGGCCACCAGCACGAATTCGTAGGCCAGCGCATCCTGCTGGGCTACCCCGCTGTCGTAACCGCTCATGGCCGCCAGTTGTCCCAGCAGCGGCAGTATTGTCACGTCCTGCGCTTCGTCGCGTGTGACTGGCGCACCACCGACCACCCGGAAGCCGCTTTGCTGCAGCAGGTCAAGGGCACTGCTGCGGCTGAATAGACGCAGTTCATCGGGCTCCAGCGCCGTCCCGACACCGTAGCGCATGTCGCCCACGCTAAAGCGCAGCAAGCGGGCCCAGTACTGGGCATTGCGCACCGAGAGCACGATGCGCGCGCCGGGCGCGCAATGGCGGCGGATGGTGGCCATCAGCGCCCACGGGTCGCGCACGTCGCCCAGCACGTCGCCGAGAATCCACAGATCGGCCTGATCGACCTGGGGATACAGTTGCGCCACTGGTTGTTCGATATCGCAGCAGAACACGAAATCGCAATGGGGACGTGCCCGATCGGCCAGCGCGGCTTGCCGTTCCACGCCGGTATAGTTGCACACCGGGTAGAGGCTGCGGTAGGCGCGCGCAAAGCTGCCATCGCCACAACCGATGTCGACCACTTTGGCGGCGCCCACTGCGGCAAACGCGAGCATGATCTGGTTGACCTCGCCGGCGTCGCTGGCCAGTCCGTAGTGGTAGCCGCCGGTGCGTTCCACCGTGCCGCGCCACTGATGCTTGATGTACTGGTGAGTGGACTGGGCGCCGAAGTCGGCGCCCACCCAGGCCACGTTGCCGAGCAGCGCACGCTGGCCGGCGCGGGCCAGTGCTGCCACCGCCTGGATCATCGGCGCACCATGCTTGATCGGTAGCGGCCACTGGCGCATCACGTCGACGTCGCACAGCATGCAAGCCGGGTGCAGATAGGAGACCTTGCCGTGATCGTCATCGCAGCCGTTTTCATCGACGATGCCGACATGGCCCACCCCGTACATGCCCGGTTGCAGTGCGGCTGCCATGGTGGCAATAAAATCGCCGCGCAGGATTTCCACATCCGAATCGAGGAATAGTACCGGACCGTGCAGGTCGAGGTTGTTGATGGCCCAGGCCATGCCGGGACCATGGTGAATGTTGTAGCCGAACGGAATGAACTGGACGTTCGGATAGGCCGCAGCAATTACGCCGATCTGCTCGGCCTTGTCGGGGCTCGAGCCGTCGATGATGTAGACCGGATTCGGGCAGAACTGGCGTAAGGTGCGCAGCAGGGCAGCAATCAGATCCGGGCCGTTGTAGGACACCGTGACGATAGGAATCTGTTCGACCACGATAGGCTTGGCTTCCAGCGGTGCGGCCGGTTTGACGATGCTGCGCAGCGCCGTTTCCAGATTGCGCACGAAGCGCGGGCTGTCGAACAGGGCGCAGCTGAGACGGTTGTTGCGCAGTTGCTGCTTCATGGCGGCAATGCTGGTGCGGTCGTGCGCCAGCGCCACGGCTTTTTCCTCGTAGTCGGCAAAGTTCTCGGTGATCAGCTGGGGCAGGTCGACCGCGTGCAGCAGGCTGCCGGCCATGCGCGAGGAGAAGGTCTGTCCGGCGCAGGTCAGCAGCGGCAGACCGGCCCACAGGGCATCGCTGGCGGTGGTGCCGGCGTTGAAGGGATAGGTGTCGAGGAACAGGTCGGCCAGCTGGTAGCGTGCCAGATACTCGGCCGGCACGGCGCGCGTGTTGAAAATCAGGCGGGCCGGATCGATGCCGGCCTGCTCGGCATAGCGGCACAGATTCTGGCGTACTTCCTGATAATCGGCCACCAGCCACAGCACGCTGTCCGGCACGCGCCGCAGGATGTTCATCCAGACGGCAAACAGTTCCGGGGTGAATTTGAAATTGTTGTTGAACGAGCAGAAGACAAACGCCTCTTCCGGCAGGTTGACGCTGGCGCGGGTCGGCGTGGCGGCGATCTGGCGCTGGCGGTCATTGATCTGGAAGGTGTCCGGCAGGTACAGCGGCTGTTCCGTAAAGTGCTGCGCCATCTCGGGCGTGATCAGGAATTTATCGGCGATCACGTAATCGACGCCGGGCAGGCCGGTGCTGCCGGGGAAACCGAGGTAAGTCAGCTGCACGGGCGCGGGACGGTAGGCCAGAATATTCGGTCGCGCGCCCAGCGTCAGGCCGTGCAGATCGACCAGAATATCGATTTCCTGCTCGCGGATGGCGTGCGCAGCCTGCTCGTCGCTGAGTGCGTCGATGCGGATGTAGTGGTCCATGGCGCGCACCACGCGGGCGCGGATCGGCGAGCCGTCTTCGCGGCTCCAGCTGAAGGCATACACTTCGAACTGGCTGCGGTCATGCAGTTCGTAGAGTTCAGCCGTGAGGATGGACACGGCATGCGAGCAGAAGTCCGAGGACAGGTAGCCGATGCGCAGTCGGCGGTGCGCATAACCGTATTCGCCCGTCAGCGGCGCGACGGCGGCGTTGACTTTTTCCTGCACGAAGCGGCGCGCTGCCGCCAGTTGTTCGGCCGGATCGTCCGAGGCACTGAGCATGGCCAGTGCCGAGGTACCGGCGCGCAGATTGGCGGTACTGATGTGATCGAGTCCGCTATACACCGGCCATTCGCATTGCTTCTGGCGCAAATGCACCCAGTGCGTCATCACATTGTTCTGTTGCGGATCGATGTGCAGGCTGTGTGCCAGCATCGCTTCCGCTTCCGGATAGCGCTTGCGGATTTCCAGCAGGCGGCCCAGATTGTTGAGGGTCTGGACATGCAGTGCCGGAGTGCTGGCGATCGCGGGTTTGACCTCGCTCAGTATGCTTTGCCACATGGCCAGCGCGTCGTCGGGCCTGCCGATCCGTTCCAGCAGGGTGCCCAGATTGAGGCGTCCTTCGACGAAATCGGGGTTCTGTACCAGCGCTTCGCGCAGCAGAATTTCCGCTTCGGCATCATGGCCGCTATTGGTCAGCAGCACCGCCAGATTGAAGCGTGCCGCATACGCCAGCGGCGACGGGGTGTGGGCCAGCCAGGCGCGGTACAGCGCAATGGCCGACTGCAACTGGCCGCTTTCCTGCAGCACCGCAGCTGCATTGAACAGGTCGCCAATACCCAGGCTGCCTTGCAGCGCGAGCGCCATGACACTGCCCAGCGGGCTGGTATCGGCAGGCGAGTAGGGGGCGGGCATCATGGTCGCCGGGGTGACAGATGTGGCAGGGGAGGTGGCAGGCAAAGGGGCGTGCATAGTGGCGGGCATAGCAGTGCAATGGTTGGCATCGGGCGATAGCGCAGATCGCTATCATAGCCCGATGTTGCATGATTTGGTGCAACTTTGGCGGGTCGAGCAGGCCTGCTAAACAGGCTCTGCTCGACCGATCAGCAGGCTGCCCCCTGCCGCCCTTAGCGCGACGGTACGCTGAACCAGCTAGTGCTGCTCTGGCGCAGACTGTCTTCGTAGTGACTGCCCGGCGCGGTGATGCTGCTGGCCAGTGGTGCTTGCTGCTGGTAGTGCTGCAGGGCACCAGCCAATGCCTGACTGGCCGCTGCCAGCGGCGAGACCGGCAGCTTCGCTGCTGCTGCGCTGTGCTCCTGACGGAACTGGCCAAGCGCCTGACCCAGTGCACTGACTTGCGTGCTCAGGGGCGCATTGCTGAGCTTGCTCACGCTAGTCGTGCTGGTCTGGAACCAGACGTCGGCACTGGCGTGCTCGCTACCATCGGTGCTGGTATAGCTGGCGGCCAGCCCGATCACATTGCCCTGCTGTTCGCTGCGCACGGCGCTGGCGCGGGTGCTCAGACTGGCAATCGACAGTTGTTGCAGGCTGTGCAGCTCGTCCGCCTGACTGTGCCCGTCGCTATTGGCATCCACCCAGACCCGCAGGGCGCCATAGATGCTGTCGGCCGCAGTGATCTGGCCATCGCCATTGCTGTCGTAGTCGGCCAGTGCGGCATAGCCGTCGCTCGCCAGAGCGCCATTGGCGAGCC
>JAIELO010000439.1 GCA_019752915.1 Burkholderiaceae bacterium | reverse complement strand
TGCCCTGTCGGCCGGCAACCACACCCTGACCATCTATGGTCTGGAAGGCTGCTGCGATGGCGGCCAGCAGGTGCAATTTGCCAAAGCTGGCGAAGGCTACCAGACCTTCACTGCCGATACGCTGGCACCGGTGCCTGAGCCAGAAACCTATGCCATGCTGCTGGGCGGTCTGGCCATGCTGGGCGCCGTTGCACGCCGTCGCCGCGCTTAATTGACTGGCTAAACACGCTAGTCCACGCGGAAAAAGCCGCCAGCAGTGATGCTGGCGGCTTTTTTTCGCGAGTAACTTGCCGGTCAACACGGGACGCAACGCGAATGCCAATCAAAAGCGTTGCGTCCCTATTTTTGAGGCAATAATGTGACGTCAGCATTTACAAAAAAGGGCAGCTGACGCTGCCCTTCTGTTTTACGCTTCCTTGATACGCTTGGCGATGTGCGCCAGTGCGTCTTCTACCTGATCGACCAGAATCAGGCACAGGTCACCGGGCTGAAGGCGGGCCAGCGCGGTGTCAATGGCGAGGAATTCGCCGTAGATTTCCTGAATGTGCGAAGTACGCGGGGCGTTGTTCAGACCCGAACGCAGCAGTGCGACGACTTCACCGTCGGTGCGGCCACGCTGGCACTGGTCTTCGTACAGGATTACGTCGTCGAAGGCACGGCCAAGAATTTCCGTCTGCTGACGGATATCCTGATCGCGGCGGTCGCCGGCGCCGGAAATCACCACGCCGCGGCGCTTGGCCGGCATGGTTTCTACGGCCTGTACCAGCGCCAGAATCGCATCCGGATTGTGGCCGTAGTCGGCGATCAGGGTCGCGCCCTTGTAATCGAACACGTTGAAGCGACCCGGCGCGTTGTCGGCGTCGTTGGCGAAGGTGCGCAGGCCGAGGCGGATGGCGTCCCAGCTGATGCCGACACCCCAAGCTGCGGCTACCGAGGCCATCACGTTTTCAACCTGGAAGCCGATCACGCCGTTGCGGGTGATTGGTACTTCGCTCAGGTCGATGCGGTGCTGCTGCGAACCTTCGGCGGCGACGATATGACCGTTTTCCACGTACACGGTGCGGCTGCCCTGTGCCAGATGGGTGGCAATCACCGGATGACCGCGATCGGCACCGAAGAAGATTACTTTGCCACGACAGTTGGCAGCCATGCCTGCGACGATAGGATCAATCGCATTCAGCACGGCGTAACCGCTCTCGCCGACGTTTTGAACGATAACGCGCTTCAGTACCGCCAGATCTTCCACGGTAGTGATGTAGTTCAGGCCGAGGTGATCGCCACTACCGATGTTGGTCACAACGGCGACCTGACAACGGTCGTAGGCCAGACCTTCGCGCAGCACACCGCCACGCGCCGTTTCGAATACGGCCGCATCGACGTCCGGATGCAGCAGCACGTTACGGGCGCTGCGCGGTCCGCTGCAATCGCCGCTGTCGGTCTGACGCCCTTCGATGTACACGCCGTCGGTATTGGTCATGCCGGTGCGCAGACCGCTGGCGGTCAGCAGGTGGGCAATCAGACGCACGGTGGTGGTCTTGCCGTTGGTACCGGTCACTGCCACCACGGGAATACGGCCATTGTCGCCCGGCGCAAACATGGTGTTGACGATGGCTTCACCCACTGCGCGGCCTTTGCCGAACGATGGTGCAATGTGCATGCGCAAGCCCGGTGCGGCATTGACTTCTACTACACCGCCACGCTGGTTTTCGATCGGTTGCAGAACGTTTTCGCACACCACGTCGACGCCGCAGATATCGAGGCCGATCATCTGCGCCGCTTCCACAGCACGCGCCGCCACTTCCGGATGCACGTCGTCAGTCACGTCGGTTGCGCTGCCACCGGTGGACAGATTGGCGTTGTTACGCAGGATGACGCGCTGGCCTTTGCTCGGCACCGAATCAGCTTCCAGATCCTGCAGCGCCAGACGCGCCAGTGCGATATCGTCGAAGCGGATCTTGGTCAGCGAGGTCGAGTGACCACTGCCACGACGAGGGTCGGCATTCACGATGTTCACCAACTCACGCACGGTGTGTACACCATCGCCCACCACCTGCGGTGGATCGCGGCGCGCGGCGGCCACCAGTTTGTTACCGATCACCAGCAGACGGAAATCGTGGCCCGGCAGATAGCGCTCGACCATGATGTTGTCGCGGAATTCGCGCGCCGTATGGAAGGCCTGCTCCAGATGCTCTTTGGACATCACGTTGACCGTTACGCCCTTGCCCTGATTACCGTCCTTCGGTTTTACCACGACTGGCAGACCGATTTCCTGTGCTGCCGCCCAGGCGTCTTCCGCGTCGGAGACGGAGCGGCCGATCGGCACCGGCACACCTGCTGCATGCAGCAGCTTCTTGGTCAGTTCCTTATCCTGCGCGATCGCTTCGCCGATGGCGCTGGTGGCGTCGGTTTCGGCCGCCTGAATGCGGCGCTGGCGCGAGCCCCAGCCAAACATCACCATGCTGCCTTCGGTCAGGCGGCGGAACGGAATGTCGCGCGCTACTGCGGCGCTGACGATGGCACCGGTACTTGGGCCCAGACGCACGTCTTCATCGACTTCGGCCAGTTCGGCCAGTGCGCCGGGCAGATCGAACGGGGTATCGGCCAATGCCGCATTGATCAGGCTTTCCGCCTGTTTCATGGCCAGCCGCCCTACCGCTTCTTCGCTGTATTCCACCACGGTCTGGTAGATGCCTTCTTCCAGCGTTGGCGTGGTACGGCTGAAGGTGACCGGGCAGCCAGCCTGCGCCTGCAGGCTCAGTGCCGCCACTTCCAGCACACGTGCCATCGGCACAGCACCGGAATGACCGGTTACCTGTAACGCGCCAATGGCGGGGAAGCGTGCATGCAAACGCTGTTCGAAGCCGGGCAAATCGGCGATCGAGCGCTCCTCGGGTGTGCACGAAACAATTACCTCCACTGCGGTGTGGTGGCTCCAGAGATTCGGGCCGCGAAGGGCGCGGGTACGGATAACTTCCATAAATCTGCTTGTTCTCTCAGTGATGGGTTTTTTTCGGGTTCGCCTCGTAGGTGCGCAGGCCAGCACCGATCAGGTCAGGCGTCAGGCCCAGCGCCCATGCTGCAGCAATCGCTGCCAGCACGGCTTCCGGCGGCACCAGTGGCGACAGCGGCAGGGTCGCCACCTCGCTACTCCCTTCGGCCAGCACGATGCGCTCGCCACGCTGGAACACCACGCGCAAGCCATCCTGACGATGCGCGGCAATCGCTGCCAGATGCTCGTCCAGACCATAGAAAATCACTGCGCCGTCGCACAGTTCGGCCATTTCGACCACCTGTTCGTCGGCCGCGTTCAGCACCGCAGCACCGCTCGGCAGAATTACATCAACCTGGGTGCGCAGCACGTTGTACAGCTTATCGGCGCTATCGATATAGAAATCGCTGACATCTTCGAAATCGCTGACGTCGGTAACGATGCCGACCTCGCACTTGTCGTAGGCCAGACCTTCGCTGAGGATCATGCGCGCGCTCGACTCGAACACCGCCGCTTCGACACTCTTGTTGAGCAGCAGACGTTCGCCGGTTTCCCAGTCGGTCAGGCCGTCGCGTGGCAGCAGACGGCCATTGACGAACAGACCGTCATTGCAGCTCAGGCCAGTTTTCTTGCCGCCGATTTGCAGCAGCCACGCCACCAGACGCGCGGTCATGGTGGTGCCGTGCTTGCCGGTGATGCCGACGATCGGCATACGGCCGGTCGCTTCCGGTGCAAACAGGTGATCGACGATGGCTTCGCCGACGTTGCGCGCTTCGCCGCTGGCCGGTTTCAGGTGCGCCAGCAAACCCGGGCTGGCATTGACTTCGATGATCGCGCCGCCCTGCTCGTCCAGTGGACGGGTGATGTCGGACGCCACCAGATCGATGCCGGCGATATCCAGACCGACCACGCGCGCTGCCAGCGCCGCCATTGCGGCCACTTGCGGGTGCACTTTATCGGTGACGTCGACCGCCACGTTGCCATTCGGCTGTATCAGTACTTTGTGGCCGGCAGCCGGCACCGATTGCGCGGTCAGGCTCTGACGCTCGAGTTCCAGCAGGATCTCGGCGCTCTTATCGGGCGTCACCAGACCGAGTGGCGCATCTTCCGTTTCGCCACGGCGCGGATCGATATTGATCTGCAGGTTGCACAGTTCGATGATGTTGGATTTGCCATCGCCGGTCACCCACAGCGATTCGCCGGCGGCCGCCGCCACCATGCGTTTGCCCACCACCAGCAGGCGGTGTTCGTCGCCGGCGATGAAGCGTTCAACGATCACGTTCTTGCTACCACCGCGCAGCGCCGCCACATCGTAGGCGGCCATCACGTCTTTTTCCGTATTCAGATTGAGCGACACGCCGCGACCGTGATTGCCGTCGTACGGCTTCACCGCCACCGGTGCACCAATGTCCTGTGCAGCTTCCCACGCCGCTTCGCGACTGGTCACCAGTTCGCCTTCCGGCACCGGCACGCCGCAGGAAGCGAGCAGCGTCTTGGTCAGATCCTTGTCACTGGCGATGCCTTCGGCAATCGCGCTGGTGTCTTCGGTTTCCGCGGTCCAGATGCGGCGCTGACGGGCACCATGGCCCAGTTGCACCAGATTGCCATCGGTCAGACGGATGAACGGAATTTTGCGCACACCGGCCGCATCGACGATGTTGCCGGTGCTCGGGCCCAGACACAGGCGCTCGACCATATCGGTCAGCTTTTCCACCGTGGCCGCCAGATCGTAAGGACGGTCTTCGATCATCGCCATCAGCAGATCGCGGCCAGCGGCCAGCGCGGCGCGACCAACGCGTTCCTGACGGGTGCGGAACGCCATTTTGTACAAGCCGGTATCCTCGCCGATCTGGCGAGTCTTACCGAAGCCGGTTTTCATACCCGCCAGATTCTGTAACTCCAGTACCACGTGCTCGAGAATGTGACCGGCGTAGGTGCCGTCGCGCAGACGCTCGAGGAAGCCGCCGTGTTCGCCCACACCGCAACGGTGCACGATCAGTCCCGGCAGGATCGCCGTCAGGCGCTCATACAGACCGGGTAGCAGATTCGAGGGGAAATTTTCCAGATCGCCGATATCGAGCCAGGCTTCCACCACCGGGCGATAGGTCCAGATATTCGGGCCGCGCAGATACGTCACGCGGAGAATGTCGATGTCTTTCTTCTTGATCATGTTTCTATTCTTGTGTCTTTGTTATCAGCCGTGGCCTACCCGCGCCGTATTTTAACCCTTGAACTACCGCTTGTTGCCGAATTACATTGGGTGGTACCTGTGGCTTCGATCAAGTTCATCAAGCTATTCCGGCGTCCTGTCTGTGCGTTATACTCAGCGCCAACACAAAACACCGGTCTTTTCTTGTTTTCCGTCAAAAGTATGACAAGTGACAGAATACCGTAAATACGCACTTATATCAGCCGCAACTGCTGGCTGGCAAAGTGAATATTTTGCACAGACCCGCCCTTTTCCCATCCGGAGTACGCTGCACAATGACAACTGAACAACTTTCCTCCGTCTCCAGCCCTAGCGAGTTGCCCGAACGCTGGCGTACCGAGATACAGGCACAACTTTCCAAAGGGGAAAACGTTGTAAGTGCCCTGGAGGTTGACTTGGATGCGCAACTTCGTTTCGCCAAGGGCATTATCGTGCTCACCGAGCGGCGCATTCTGGCCCGCGCAGCGGGTGCCACGAGCTGGCAAGATTGGCAATTTACCCAACACCTGCAACTGCAGCACCACGATCACGCCGGTGTCGGCCACCTCGAACTGCTCAGCGATTCGGCCCTGCTCGATAGCTGGCGCTTCACGCTGGGCCAGAATCTGCAGGCGATCCGGCTGGTCGAACAGTTCGCCGCACACCGCGACAGCCATGCGCTGGGCGTACCGGTGGTGCGCGAAGAAAGCAATGTCTGCCCGAGCTGCAAGGCGCCACTGGAAGCGGATCAGGAAGAATGCCCGATCTGCACCAAGGTGGTGTACACGCCGCCGTCGACCTGGACGCTGTTCCGGCTGTGGCGCTTTGCCAGCCCGTACCGCTGGCAACTGGCGCTGGGCTTTACGCTGATGCTGCTCAGCACCAGCGCGCACATGATTCCGCCGTATCTGACCCGTCCACTGATGGACAATGTGCTGATTCCGTACCAGAACGGCCAGCCGGTTGATACCGATCTGGTGGTGCTGTACATGTCCGGCCTGCTCGGTTCGGCCATCCTGGCCTGGCTGCTCGGCTGGGGCAAGACCTATGTGCTGGCACTGGTGTCGGAGCGCATCGGCGCCGACCTGCGTACCTCGACCTACGAACACTTGCTCAAGCTGTCGCTGGAATACTTCGGCGGCAAGCGTACCGGTGACCTGATGTCGCGTATCGGTAGCGAGAGTGACCGCATCTGCGTGTTCCTGTCGCTACACCTGCTGGACTTCGCGTCGGACTGCCTGATGATCATCATGACCGGCATCATCCTGTTCAGCATCGATCCGTGGATGGCCGCCGTGACGCTGCTGCCGCTGCCGTTCATCGCGTGGATGATCCACATCGTGCGTGACCGTCTGCGCACCGGCTTCGAGAAAATCGACCGGGTGTGGGGCGAAGTGACCAACGTGCTGGCCGATACCATTCCCGGCATCCGCGTCGTCAAAGCGTTTGCGCAGGAAGAGCGCGAAGCGAACCGCTTCCGCACCGCCAACAAACACAATCTGGCGGTCAACGACAAGCTCAATAAAATCTGGTCGCTGTTCTCGCCGACGGTATCCTTCCTGACCGAAATCGGCTTGCTGGTGATCTGGGTGTTCGGTATCTATCAGGTCTCGAAAGGCCATATCACGGTCGGTGTTCTGAGCCTGTTCATCTCGTACTCGAGCCGCTTCTACGGCCGGCTCGATTCGATGAGCCGGATTGTCTCCGTCACGCAGAAATCGGCGTCCGCGGCCAAGCGTATCTTCGACATCCTCGATCACGTGTCGTCGGTGCCGGAACCGGTCAAGCCGGTCAAGCTGGATAAGATCGAAGGCAATATCAGCCTGCGTGAAGTCGGCTTCCGCTATGGCAACCGCGCGGTCAACCGCGGCATCAACCTCGAGATCAAAGCCGGTGAAATGATCGGTCTGGTGGGTCATTCGGGCTCTGGCAAATCGACGCTGGTCAATCTGATCTGCCGCTTCTACGACGTGGCCGAAGGCGCCATCATGCTCGATGGCGTGGACATCCGCTCGTTTGCCATTTCCGACTACCGCCGCAACATCGGTCTGGTGCTGCAGGAGCCGTTCCTGTTCTTCGGCACCATCGCCGAAAATCTGGCCTACGGTAAGCCGAATGCCACCCGCGCCGAAATCATTGCTGCGGCGCGCGCCGCACACGCCCACGAATTCATCCTGCGTCTGCCGCAAGGTTACGACTCGATGGTGGGTGAACGCGGCCAGGGTCTGTCCGGTGGTGAGCGCCAGCGTATCTCGATTGCGCGCGCTTTGCTGATCGATCCGAAGATTCTGATTCTCGACGAAGCCACCGCCTCGGTCGACTCGGAAACCGAGAAAGAGATCCAGCGTGCGCTGGAAAATCTGGTGCAGGGTCGCACCACCATCGCGATTGCGCACCGCCTGTCGACGCTGCAGAAAGCCGACCGGCTGGTGGTACTCGATCGTGGCGAAGTGGTCGAAGAAGGTGGCCACGACGCACTGATGGCGCAAGAAGGCGCTTACTTCCGCCTGTATCAGGCGCAGGCCCGCAATGCCGCCACCCTCGCAGACGAATAAGTAGAGAACACCCATGACCACCACATTTGAACTGACCCGCAACGCCTTCGGCAAGCTGATACTGACCACTGCCGAAGGCGAAGTCCACGAAGGCGTTGCACCGGTGCGTGCCTTCCCCGTGCAGGCGCCGGAAGACGGCATCGCCATGATCAATCTGGACGGCAAGGAAGTCGCCTGGATCGACCGGCTGGAAGACCTCAGCGCCGCAGCTAGTGCGCTGGTGAATGAAGAACTGGCGGGGCGCGAATTCATGCCCGAGATCAGCCGCATCCACAGCGTGACCAGCTATGCCACGCCATGCACGTGGGCGGTCAGCACCGACCGTGGCGCGACCGAATTCGTGCTGCGCGGCGAAGAAGATATTCGTCGCCTGACCGTCGACACCCTGCTGATCTCCGACATCCACGGCATCCACTATCTGGTGCGCGACCTGCGCGAACTGGATAAGCACAGCAAGAAAATTCTCGACCGTTTCCTCTAAACAGACGGCCAAAAAAACAACGGGGGCAGGTCACCACACGGCGACCTGCCCCCGTTTCTTTATGCGTCAGGGATTAACGGAAGGCTTTCACCAGCGTTTCGAGTTTCACCTTCAGCGATTTGTCGTAGTGACTCACCGGCGGCACCTTGCGCTGCACGTTCAGCAGTTCATACACAGCCATCTGCGCGGCGCGTACCGAATACTCCACCGTGAATACCACGTCTTCCGGCACTTCGACAAACTGGCTGACAAAGGCCAGATTGCGCGAATTGGTCGGCACCGGCAATGGACGGTCGCTCTTGAAGCGCGGCATGAACATGCTGGTAATGTAAGGCATGCGGCAAGGGATGCAATTCGCCTTGGCCATGATCTCCATGTCGAAGTTCAGGTGGCCGCACAGTTCACGCAGGATTTCTTCGCCGCTGCAATCGGCCATCGGCTTGGCGACAAAATTCCCTACCCGGTCCGGATGCAGGGCGTAACCCCAGAACACTTGCACGCCATCGGGCTGTCCGGCAAAGTGTGGCTGATGCGCCAGTACCACCGACATCAGCCAGTTGGAATCCTTGAACGTCACCAGACCACCGGTACCATCGGCATTGCCGGTGAACTGTTCCATCTTGTCGAAGAAGGCCGGATCTTTCAGCGTCACGGTGAACGACTCCCACCACGATTCGGGGATGCTGGAATTGAAGGCCGCCGGATTACCGAACTGCGGACGATCAAGCGCCAGCTTTTCCCACAAGGCCCAGCCCTGACTATCGCGCTTATCGATTTTCGGCGGTGCGCTGTGCATGCTGCCGAAGCTCGATGCATCGGTCATCGAAGCGTTCTGGAAGAACACCAGATCCTGCGGGCGCACCTCGATATCCTGCGCCACGCCATCGCGAATGCAACGCAGCCTGGTGGCGATGGTGTTGCCGCCCTCCTCCATCAATTCGATGTCATCCACTTTGCAGTTGTGTACCACCTGCACGCCCTGCTCCTGCAACCAGTGCTGCAATGGACGTACGAAGGAATCATACTGGTTGTACACCGTGCGTTTCACACCTGCCAGCGTTTCGATGCGCGAGAACTCCATCATGAAGCGATGCAGGTAGCGCTTGAACTCCACGGCGCTGTGCCAAGGCTGGAAGGCAAAGGTGGTGGCCCACATCAGCCAGAATTTGGTCTCGAAGAATTCCGGCGAGAGCCAGTCGGTGATTGGCGTGTTGCCGAGCTTTTCCTCATCGGCTTCGGCCAGCGCCAGCAGTTCGGTGCGCTCGTGCATCGTGAAGCCCATCGACGATACTTTCAGGCGGAAGCGATTGCGATCAACCAGTCGCGCCTGCGAGTGCGATTTGTGCATCTCGTTGAAGGCGATGGTTTCGTCATACACGCTCTGGCCTGCGTGCTCCAGCGATGGGATGCTTTTGAACAGATCCCAGGTGCACTCGTAGTTATCGGTGGTGAGCATGCGGCCACCGCGCAGGGTGTAGCCGGTATCGGGATTACCGCCGCCATCGAGACTGCCGCCCGACAAAGGTGAGGCTTCGAAAATCGTGATATCACTGCCCGCCACGCCGGCGTCGCGGATCATGAATGCAGCCGCAGCGAGGTTACCGATACCGCCGCCGACCAGATATGCTTTGATGGAATGACTCATGACACTGCCCTTTTCATGGAAATAGGCAATCATCATAGTGCCGCACACCGTAGGAAAATCGGAGGCCGCCCTCTAAAGCACGGTTTCCATGCGCTAGATCAAAAAAGCAAAATAATAGAGGGGATTTAAAAAACCGCGAAAGGCGGGATCCATTCGCTGAACAGATCCCGCAATTGGTTTATTTCTCGTTGTACATACCGGCGTATTTCAGGCCGAAGTACAAAATGAAGGTGTAGCAGGCAGCCGGCACCAGGAAGGAGATTTGCAGGCTCAGACTGTCCGCCAGCACACCCTGCGCGAACGGTACCAGTGCACCGCCGACAATGGCCATGCACAGCAGGCCGGAACCCTGACCGGTCAGTGGACCCAGTTTGTTCAGCGCCATCGAGAAGATAGTCGGGAACATGATGGAGTTGAACAGGCCGACGGCCAGCATAGCCCACATGGCGACATGGCCGCTACCGAAAATACCCAGCAGAACCAGCGCGATCACAGCGGCGGCATTGAAGGCCAGCGCTTTGCCGGGGCTGATGTAGCGCATCGCGGCAAAGCCGATGAAACGCCCGACCATCGCACCACCCCAGTAGTAGCTGACATAAGGTGCCGCGTCGGCCGTCGACAGGCCCGCTACTTTCGGGTCGCCGATGAAGTTGATCAGGAAGCTGCCCACGCTGACTTCACCGCCAACGTACAGGAAGATGGCGATGGCGCCCAGTACCAGATGGCGCTGCTGCAGTACGGCCGACCAGCCACCGCTGCTGGCAGCGTCGCTATCGACGATCTTCGGCAGACGTGCCAGTGCAAACAGCACGGCCAGCAGCAGCAACGCTGCAGCCAGCGCCAGATACGGCCCTTGCACGGCGGCTGCCTGCGTGGCGTGGTAGGCCGCCAGCTGTTCGCTGCTCTGTTTGGCCAGATCTTCGGCGCTCAGAACACCGCCTGCCAGAATCAGCATGCCGCCCAGCGTCGGTGCGACGGTGGTGCCCAGCGAATTGAAGGCCTGCGTCAGCGTCAGGCGGCTCGATGCCGTCTGCGCATCACCGAGCACGGTCACGTAGGGATTGGCCGCCACCTGCAGGATGGTGATGCCGCCCGCCAGTACGAAGAAAGCGATCAGGAACAGCGTGTAGCCACTGGTGGCGGCCGGATAGAACAGCGCGCAACCGGCAGCGGCAATGGTCAGCCCTGCAACCGCACCATGCTGGTAACCGATTTTGCGGATCAGCATACCGGCCGGAATGGAGACGATAAAGTAGGCGCCGAAGAAGCAGAACTGCACCAGCATCGCCTGCACATAACTGAGTGTGTAGACGGCTTTCAGGTGCGGGATCAGGACGTCATTCAATGAGGTCAGCAGACCCCACATAAAAAACAGAATGGTGACGATCACCAGCGGGCCGGTGTTGCTGGCGCCTTGCGTTGCTGCGTCGCGCCGGGGCGCGCTTGGGGAATAGTGTTCCATATTGATGCTGTCTCCTGATGATTATTTGAAGTCGCCGCACTTGAGCGCGTCGGCATCTTTGGCTGCGCCGCCAACGATCTGGATGTTGGCAAAGCTGGCACTGAACGCCGCATCGGCTGCCACGCTAAACGGTACGCCGATCGCGGCCAGTGCGGCGCCGCGTGCACTGTAACAGGCCAGCGGAATCTTGACCGTCTGTTTTTCTTTGCCGGCCAGACGCTGGAACACCGCGCTTGCATCGATTTCCGTGCCATCGACGCCGATGCGCACCGCGCCTTGTGGCGCTGCGGCCACCAGCACGTCAAACTGCAGTGCCGCGTCGCTGCTGGCATAGGCTGGCAGCGGCAGTGGCTTGGCCGCTTGCGCTTCCAGTTTCGCGCCGCCGGTCCAGGTCAAACGCTTGGCGTCCTGCTGGGTATTCACCTGCGCCGTTTCGACTTTGACAGTCGGCAGATTGAACACGGCATTCAGGTCGGCACCCAGTGCCACGCGCTGGCCCGCGCTGCTCACATACAGCGCATAGGTGGAGCGGTCAGCCGGCGCGTAGATCGGCATGGCGGTGGTTTTGCCGCAGCCACCGGCCGGATAGCTGGCGTCGAGTTGCGGCAGGCTGGCTTTGCTAGCGTAGTTGAGGCCATAACCGAATTTGAACAGCGGATCATACTTGGCATCGCCCACATTGAGCGGCGACTGGCAGGCCGACTTGGGCCACGAGAACGACAGCTTGCCACGGAAGTCGGCGTTGATCTTGCCGTCTGCTTTGCGGAACAGCACATCGGCCACGCCCTTGCCTTCGGTACCCGGCAGCCATGCTGCGACAAAGCTGTCCGACAGGTTGAGCAGATCATTAACGTACATCGGGCGTCCCGAGATCAGCACCGTGACTACCGGCTTGCCTTTGCCCGCGACCGCTTGCAGCACCGCCAGATCTTCCGGGTGACGGCCGGACAGGCGCAGCGTGCCCGATGGGCCGATATCGCCATCGCCTTCCGCATACGGGGTTTCGCCGATCACCGCAATCACCGCATCGAAGCGGCTCACGTCGACACCGGCGGCGTTCTCGCTGAAGGTGACGTTGTCGGCACCGACCGCCTCACGGATACCGGCGAGGATACTATCGCTGACCGGATAATCGCGGTTGGTATTGTCAGTACCCTGCCAGGTCAGCGACCAGCCGCCGGACTGGTTAGCCAGATTGTCGGCGCTCTTGCCGACCACCAGAATTTTTTTGCCGCGCACCAGCGGCAGCACGCCGCCGTTATTTTTCAGCAGGACCAGCGACTCACGCACGGCCTGCCGCGCCAGATCGCGCGCCTGCAAGGCTTGCTGCTGACCAGCGTAGACATTCTGCGACGGCTTTTTGCCATCAAAC
>JAIELO010000085.1 GCA_019752915.1 Burkholderiaceae bacterium | reverse complement strand
CTGCCCGGCCTGGGCCTGGTTATCACCGGCTTCCAGCGAGGCATGCGACAGGAAGGCCGACAGCGGCGACATCACGGCCGGCAGCGGCGCGTCGGCGTCGAGAATTTCGATGCCATCCTGATTCACCACCGCCGCGCCGGCCTGTGCCTGTGCGGCAGGTCCCAGATGGGCCGGTGCACCCTGACCATACCCTTCTTCGGAAACGAACTGGGTGGCAGCGCTGACCATCTGCTCCAAGTTCTCGATGCGGTCGGCGCCTTCTTTTTCGGTCTGGTAGTGGGTCAGCAGACCGCTGTGTTCCAGCACCACGCGCACCAGTTCCGGCAAGGCCATCTGCTGGGTTTCAAAACGCGCGCCTTCAATCAGGCGCACAAAACCGGCCAGTGTCGAACCGGCTTTGCCGGCCACATGAGGCACCGCCGCGTACAGAGAGATGCGCTGCTGCTCGGCCACCATCTGCAGCGCTTCGATGCTGCGCAGGCCTATGCCACGGGTCGGGAAATTCACTACCCGCAGGAAAGCGGAATCATTGTGCGGGTTATCCATCAGTTGCAGATAGGCGATCGCGTGCTTGACCTCGGCGCGCTGGAAGTAGCGCAGACCGCCATACACGTGGTAGGGGATGCCCGCCGAGAACAGTGCATGTTCGATCACCCGCGACTGGGCGTTGGAACGGTACAGTACCGCCACTTCGCTACGCGAGGCGCCATCGGCGACCAGACTCTTGGTTTCTTCGACAATCCACTGCGCTTCGGCCAGATCGGAACTCGCTTCATAGATGCGCACCGGTTCGCCGTGGCCTGCGTCGGTACGCAGATTCTTGCCCAGACGCTTGCTGTTATTGGCAATCAGCACGTTGGCAGCATCCAGAATGTGGCCATGCGAGCGGTAGTTCTGCTCCAGCTTGATCAGATTCTTTACCTGGAACTCGCGCTCGAAAGCGCTCATATTGCCCACATTGGCCCCGCGGAAAGCGTAAATACTCTGGTCATCGTCGCCCACTGCAAACAGTGCGCTGCCGCTGTTACCCGGCACACCGGCCAGCAGCTTCAGCCATTTGTACTGCAGGTCATTGGTATCCTGGAACTCGTCCACCAGAATGTGACGGAAGCGTTGCTGGTAATGCTCGCGCAGCGGCTGGTTGCGGCTCAGCAGCTCGTAGCTGCGCAACAGCAGTTCGGCAAAGTCGACCACGCCTTCGCGCTGGCACTGCGCGTCGTACAGCTCGTACAGTTCGACTTTCTTGCGCTCGTCGGCGTTGTAGGGTTCGATCTTGTCGGCACGCAGGCCCTGATCTTTGGCGCCGTTGATGAAGTACATCACTTCTTTGGGCGGGAATTTTTCGTCATCGACGTTGTGCGCCTTGATCAGCCGTTTGATGGCCGACAGCTGATCCTGGCTGTCGAGAATCTGGAAGGTCTGCGGCAGCGCTGCATCGCGATGATGGGTACGCAGCAAACGGTTACACAAGCCGTGGAAGGTACCGATCCACATACCACGCGTATTGATCGGCAGCATGGCCGACAGACGCGTCAGCATTTCCTTGGCGGCCTTATTGGTAAAGGTTACCGCCAGAATGCCGGAAGGCGAAACTTGCCCGGTCTGGATCAGCCAGGCAATCCGGGTGGTCAGCACGCGGGTTTTACCGGAACCGGCGCCCGCCAGAATCAGGGCGCTCTGCGCTGGCAGGGTGACGGCGGCCAGCTGTTCTTCGTTGAGATTGTGTAAGAGATTTTGCATGCCGTGATTATACCGGCAGCGGCCTTCGGACCGGTGCCGCTGCGGACGGAATCTTCAGCGCCCGCAGCGTCCTGCCCGGGCTGTGCCTAGCCAGCCGGAACGGCCTGCAATTTACCGTTGTTTTTCGCGTCACGGAGCAGATTACGCATGGCTTGCTCGGCGGCGCGGCTGGCCTGCGCCTGTTCGCGCGCCAGTTCGCCCATCTGCCGCCCCAGTAACTCCATGGGTTTGCTCGCTTCCGCCATGCGAGCTTGCAGACCCTGCATGGATTGCTGCAATGCCTGTTGCTGTGCCTGAACCTGCGGCTCGATGTGCTGCTTGACCAATTGCTCGATCTGTTTCTGCAACGGTGCCATTTCGCGTTGCAATGCCGCCTGACGCTGATGGAATTGCTGCAATTGCGCTTCCGTAGGATGCTCGCCCTGAGCGCGAGCGGCCTGCTCTATGCGGCGAGCAATCGCTTCCTGCTGACGTGCCAGCGCTTCGATCTTGCGCTCCTGCTGCGCCGATGGCTGGACAAACTGTTTCTCGAAATCGCGCCCCACGGCATCCATCTGCTTGCCGATAGCGTCCATCGACTGCCCCTGCAAGTCCATTTTCTTGCCATGTTCATCCATGCGGGCAGCGATACGATCTACCGCAGCCCACGCGGCCTGCACTTGCGCCAGCGTGGCAGCATCCTGAATCACATAGCGCTGCTTGCCATCACGCACCCACAGGAAGTCACCCTTCAGGCGACTACGCGCCGCATCGATTTCGGCGCGATCACGGCGCGTGATCCGTGCCACCATCGTGTGCTGCTGGTCACGCACCAGCGCATAGGCGGCCTGTTTGCTATCGGACAGATCCAGCATGACATCGGGTGGCGGCGGTGCCGGTGGTGCCGGTGGCGCAACTAGTGCTGGTGGTGCTGGTGGCGCTGGTGGCGCTGGCAACGCCGAGAGCGCTGGCAAGGCGGGACGCGCCTGCGTGGCGGGCAAGGCCGGCACCGCAGGCACCGCAGGCAACGCTGGTAAAGCGTGCATGGCAGGCACCGCGGGGATGGCGGGCAACGCGGCAACATCGCGCGTTTTTCCAGCAAGGACAGGTGCCGGTGCCGAGACAGGTACCGGGGCAGACGCTGGCAGCGCTGCCGCGGCAGTCGGCGGCGCTGCCGGGGCGGCTGGCACGACCTCGGCGGACCTTGCAGCAGGCGCTGCAGCGGCTGCTGTCAGCGGTGCGGCCTGCGGAGCCACCTGCGCCAGCAGCAGCGCGCCGCCAGCAAACAGTCCGAGCAGGGGCAAGGCCAGTTTCCAGCTGGCAGGTTCTAATTGGGGACGCACCAGGCGTTGAATACGAGACATGAGATTTCCTCCGTGAGCCGCGTGGGCTAGTTGGGTACTGTCGAACTGGAACTGGTCCAGTTGCGCCAGAGCTTGTGCCAGCCTGTGGGGCTGGCCGAGCATGTCCACGGCAAGATCGTCGGCGATTTGTTCTCGCTCTAAGCGTATCCTGCGCGACAAGGCCCAAACACTAGGGTGATAGAACAGCAGTATCTCGATGGTACTTTGCAGCAGATTGACCAGATAATCGTGACGGCGGATGTGCGCCAGCTCGTGCGCCAGCAAGGCTTCCAGCAGATCGGGCGGCATACCGCTCAGCAGCGCTGCCGGTACCAGTACGATGGGGCGCCAGCAACCCGCTGTGATCGGACCGTCAATGCCTTCGGCGCTACCCAGACGCACATGGCGCGTGATACCGCAGCGGCTAGCCAGCAGCGACAGGCGGCGCTGCCAGTACGGGTGGCTGGTGTAAGCCTCGCGCCGCGTATGCTTTGCTACCCACTGCAGGCCTAGCGCCAGACGCAACACCATCAGTGCGCTGCCGGCCAGCCACAGGCCGACGATCCATCCCATCTGGCCGCGCAGCAGACGCTCGCCATCACTCTGTAGCGCGACGCCCAACGCAGCCATGGTAGCCAGCAGGCCATCCGCGGCGGGGCGCAGTGCCGCGCGCTCCGCCTGTGCGGCGCCGGGCGTGGCGGCGCCGGGCTGCGCCGTTTCACTGAAACTGCCATTGGAACTGGCGTCGGAACCGGTATCGGAATTACGGCTAAAGCTGGTATGCGCCAGTACGCGCTGCAACACCAGACTGGTGGCACTGGTCTGTCCCGGATCGCGCACGGCGCTGACAATGCTCAGCAAGGGCAACAGCAGGCACAACAGCATGGCGCCGCAGGCCACGGCATAACGGGTTTGCGGGCGGGCGCGCCGCAGCCAGTGCATCGCCAGCGCTACGCACCAGCCGATCAGCAAGCCTTGCCAGAGGAAATGGAGCAGCGCCCAGCCCATGGCCGGCACCAGCGCTTCCAGCAGCTTATGCATGGCGCAGCCTCTGAACTGTAGTGATAACCCCGCGTAGTGATGTCATGCCGCGCTCCCGATGTGTAGATGTAGAATAAATTATCTAGATCGCGTTGTCTAGAACTTTTTATCTACACCGGCAGCGCGGCAAGGATCTCTGAGTGTCGGCTCGTTGCTGGCTTAGTACAGCACCACCGAACGGATCGACTCGCCGCTTTTCATCAAGTCGAAGCCTTCGTTGATGCGTTCGAGCGGCAGGCGGTGGGTGATCAGGTCGTCGATGTTGAGTTTGCCTTCCATATACCAGTCGACAATCTTCGGCACATCGGTACGGCCACGCGCACCACCAAAGGCCGAGCCCTTCCAGACCCGTCCCGTCACCAGCTGGAACGGCCGGGTGGAAATTTCCTGACCGGCAGCGGCCACGCCGATGATGATGGACTGGCCCCAGCCCTTATGGCAGCACTCGAGCGACTGGCGCATGGTGGTGGTGTTGCCGATGCATTCGAAACTGTAATCGGCGCCGCCATCGGTGAGCTGGATAATCGTGTCGACCACGTTTTCCACCTGGTTCGGGTTGATGAAGTGGGTCATGCCGAATTTGCGGGCCATTTCCTGACGCGCCGGATTGATGTCGACGCCGATGATCTTGTCGGCGCCTACCATGCGCGCCGCCTGAATCACGTTCAGGCCGATGCCGCCCAGACCGAACACCACAACGTTGGCGCCCGCTTCCACTTTGGCGGTAAACAGTACCGCGCCCACGCCAGTGGTGACGCCGCAACCGATGTAGCAGACTTTGTCGAACGGCGCATCGCTGCGAATCTTGGCCAGCGCGATTTCCGGTACCACGATGTAGTTCGAGAAGGTCGAAGTGCCCATGTAGTGGTAGATCGGCTTGCCGTCCAGCGAGAAGCGGCTGGTGGCGTCCGGCATCAGGCCGCGACCCTGCGTCGAGCGGATCGACTGGCACAGATTGGTTTTCTGCGACAGGCAGAATTTGCACTGGCGGCATTCCGGGGTGTACAGCGGAATCACATGATCATCTTTGCGCAGCGACTTCACGCCGGGGCCGACATCGACCACCACGCCAGCGCCTTCGTGGCCGAGAATGGCCGGGAAAATGCCTTCCGGATCCGCACCGGACAAGGTGTAGTAATCAGTGTGGCAGATACCGGTGGCTTTGATTTCCACCAGTACTTCGCCTTCGCGCGGGCCGCCCAGTTCGACTTCTTCGATGGTCAGCGGTTTGCCCGCCTGCCAGGCTACGGCTGCTTTGGTTTTCATGTGCTTGTCCTCGGGCTGGGAGTAGTGGGTGTTGAATGCGCGCGGCCACTCAGCCGCGCAAGCCCGACATCATACCAGCGCCGAAATTTCCGTGCCGGGGGTGCTCGCACAGCGCACGACCGCACCACTACCGAGCAGGCGGCTGATGGTGTGCCACAACTGGCGCGGGGTAGTCCAGGGCTTGGCGAGATAAGTCAGGTCGGCCGCGCCATCGATTGTGTCCGGTGTGCGGGCCGAATACAGCAACAGCGGCGCCGTGCCGTGATAGCGGCGTACCAGCGCCAGCACATCGCGCTCTTCGGTGCAGCGGATCAGCGGATCGGAGTCAGGATCGGCATCAGAAACGGCATCGGAGCCAGCTTCGGCGTGCGTCACCAGCTCCGTCAGTTCAGGTGAATCAGGCAGGTCTGGATCGAGCACGACCAGCGCAAACGGTTCCTGCTGCAGCAGACTGACCGCTTCGGCGCGGGTCGCCACATGGCAGATCTGGTTTTCCGGCACCAGCAAGGCGGTCAGCACCAGCACCGCATCGGCGTCGGCATCGACCAGCAGTATGCGGGGTACTTCGGCGGCGATGCCAAGCTCGGTCTGCTCGAGCAGGGACCAGGCGATCCCGGCCGCCTGAAGATCGGACGCTCCATCACTCATCTGAGGGTCTCCGCGAAGAATACGGTGCTGCAGCGCTGCGTACAACGCAGGCTAGAATCGGCGGAGCTGGGCCGAACGCTGGGCGTGTCACGGCGGGGTAGAGGCAGTGACGGGTGCGTACGGGAAGGTCAGGCTGACCCGTCGCACATTGTTACTAATAGGCATTTCATGCCGATAACCAACAGTCTACAACAGAGGTCGTTGCAAGGAAGGTAAAACCGCGAAAAAAACCTGCCAGCGTCTACTTTTTCAGACGCTGGTTGAAGGCTGCATGCAAGGAATTCAGGGTTTCTTCCGCGCTCAGCAACTGATCGGCGACTTCATTGACTTTGCGGCGATTCGAGCGGGCGTGGTCGCGCAACACCTCGAAAGCGGTATTGCGGTCCGTCTGGAATTTGCACATCAGCAGGCCCACGGCCAGACTGGTTTCGCGGCCCGAGGCCAGTGCCGCGTTCAGGTTCAGTTCGGTGCGGCGCAGCTGACGGATTTCGTCAGCACGGGCCAGCCCGGCCGCAAAGGCCGGCATCAGGTGTTTCTCGTCGACGGGCTTGACCAGGAAGCCCACCGCGCCATAAGCGGCGGCTTGCTGGCCAGCATCGGCGTCGCCACGGCCGGACAGGAACATGAACGGTACCGAGGAGCTGGAATGTAACTGTTTGGCCAGTTCCAGTCCGTTCATGCCGGGCATGTGGATATCGAGCAGGGCCAGATCGGGCTCGCGCTGGCTAATCAGCTGTAGCGCTTGCTCGGCCGACAGCGCCTTCAGGATGTCGTAGCCGGCGTGACCGAGCACTTCCCCGAGAAAATCGAGCAGCAACTGGTCGTCATCGACGATCAGAATCAGGCGCTTGGCGCTGGAGGAACCATTCATGTGCAACAACCTTGGGCTTAAGCTAACGACCTATTATAAGGCGGAAAAGTTCACCTACTGTAAGCCTTTCGTCGCGACTTTGTCTTAGCAAGGCGCTTTTCTGACCGCCTTTTCAGCGTTTAAACAACAGCATCTGTCCTGAACAGCTCGAGGAAGCCGGCCACGGCAGCGGCCACCGCCGGCGCACCTGCCGCCAGTTCGTCGGCACCCGGACAGGCCGCGTCGGCGGCCGGACCGGCGGCCAGATACACGCTGCTGATAGCCGCCACCATCTGGGCGCCACGCGCCACCAGCGGGGCTGCCAGTGCCGGCGTCATGCCGCCGATCACCACTTGCGGCAGATGGATCAGTGGACGGACCTGTTCCAGCAATTCCGGTGCGGTCGTAACAACGTATTGCTTGACGCGCGAAGGGTAAAAGCCGCCGAACGCCACGTAACTGGCACCGGCCGCCTGCGCCGCCTGCGCCAGCGCCAGTTCGCCATAGCAGGAGGCGCCGATGATGGCCTGTGGACCTAGGCGGGCACGTACTTGCGCGAGACTGGCGTCGCTGGCGCCCAGATGGACGCCGTCTGCGCCGCACTGCTCGGCAAGTTCGACAAAATCATTGACGATAAATGGCACCTCATAGCGACGGCACAAAGCGCGTAAGGCTGTGGCTTGCTCCAGCCGCAAGGCGGGGCTGGCATGCTTGTGGCGGTATTGCAGCATGGCGATGCCGGGCTGGCAGCCCTGCGCGGCGCGCAAGGCTTGTTCGGTGACGCACAGCAGTCGCTCGGTGTGGTCCCAGTTAGGGGTGACCAGATACAGTCCTTGCATGGATAATTCTCCGACGTTCAAATGGTGGGCAGTGCGCGACCGTGAGCTGGAACTCGCGGAACACACGCGCTGCTTAAAAATAGCTGGCGCGTTGCGGGATGCGCTGGCCGGGTGCGACGTCATACGCCGTGGCGAGCGCCTGATAGCAATACGCCTGTCCCGCGTCGAGCGCCAGCGCCAGCGGCACACCCGCCGCCAGCTGACCAGCGATGGCCGCCGCCAGCGTACATCCGCTACCATGGAAGCTGCCCGCCAGTCGCGGCCAGTGCCACTGACGACGGGCCACCAGTGTGTCGGGATGGGCGTTCGGCCCGAACCACTGGTTAAGCACCTGCTCGCCTTCATCATGGCCACCGGTAAGCAGCACATGCTGGCAGCCTTGCGCGCGCAGTGACTGCGCCTGCGCCAGAGGACCTTGCAGGCCGGTCAACGCTTCGGCTTCCGGCCGGTTCGGGGTCAGCACGGTCGCCAGCGATAGCAACGGCGCCAGCGCCCGCACGGCATCATCGTGTGACAGCAGATCGCCATGGCCGCTAGCCAGCACCGGGTCCAGCACCACCGGCAATTGTGGCTGGCTCTCACGTAACTGCACAATCAGCGCCGCGATGGCACGGGCATTTTCGGCGCTACCGGGAATGCCGATCTTGACCGCGCTAATGGCCATGCGCGCGATCAGCGCCTGCGCCTGTTCGCGCAGCAGGCTGGCGGCGACCGGATGCACGGCGTACACCCGGTCGTTGTCCTGCACCGTCAGCGCGGTGGCCACCGTGAGCGCGTGGGCGCCCTGCCCGGCGATGGCTTGCAGATCAGCACTCAGACCTGCGCCACCGCTCGGATCAAGCCCCGCGAATACCAGCACGCACGGGCGGCTGGCCGCCACGCGTGCGCTTGCGCTGCCGTTAGTAACCGTGCCGGCGCCTGCGCTGGTGCGAGCGCTATCGCATGCGCTCATGCTGGCGTTCATGCCAGCCGGCCTGCCATCGGCGAGGATGGCGAGGCGGCGAACTTGCGCGCGATGCGGCCAGCCAGATAGGCTTCGCGACCAGCCTGCACAGCGAGCTTCATGGCACGCGCCATGCGCACCGGATCGCGCGCACCGGCGATGGCACTGTTCATCAGCACCCCGTCGCAACCGAGTTCCATGGCGATCGCCGCGTCCGAGGCCGTGCCGACGCCGGCATCGACCAGCACCGGCACGCGCGCCTGTTCAATGATCAGCGACAGATTCCACGGATTGAGGATGCCCATGCCGGAGCCGATCAGGGATGCCAGCGGCATCACGGCGACGCAGCCGATGTCTTCCAGAATCTTGGCCTGGATCGGATCGTCGCTGCAGTACACCATCACATCGAAGCCATCTTTGACCAGCGCTTCGGCGGCAACCAGGGTTTCCGGCATGTGCGGGAACAGGGTCTTTTCATCCCCCAGCACTTCCAGCTTGACCAGCTTGTGGCCGTTCAGGAGTTCGCGGGCCATCTGCAAAGTGTAGATAGCGTCTTTGGCGCTATAGCAGCCGGCCGTATTCGGCAAAATGGTGTACTGCGATGGCGGCAGCACGTCGAGCAGGCTGGGCGCGCGGGGATCCTGACCGATGTTGACGCGACGGATCGCCACGGTGATGATTTCCGCAGCGGCGGCATCGGTGGCTTCGCGGGTCTGCTGCAGGTCGCGATATTTGCCACTGCCCACCAGCAGGCGCGATTGATAGGTCTTGCCGGCGATGGTCAGCAAGTCCTGCTCGGGCGCGCTGCCGGCGACGGCCACGTTTTCATGCTTCTGAATACTGTTCATAGTGTTTTCCTTTATCTGTTGTGTAGTGCGTACTGGACGACTTAGCCGCCGCCGATGGCACGCACGATGTCGACCTGATCGCCAGCCTGCAGCGCGCGCTGCGGCCACTGCTGGCGCGGCACCACGCTGCGATTGACGGCCAGCGCCAGCGCCTGCCCCGTCAGCGCCAGCGCGTCGATCAGTTGATCCAGCGTCTGCTGCGCTGGCACGCGATGTGGCGCGCCATTCAGCTCGATTGCGATCTCGCTGGCACACGCCGCTGGTAGGTCGGCGCTGCGCTCGGCAGCGTGCTCAATTCCGGTGTCGCTCATGTGCGCCTCACAGCTTGTGATACAGCTGGGCGCCATCGCGGATGAACTCCACCGCCTTGACCTGCATGCCCTGCTGCAGTGCTACGCCATCACTGACGCCGTTCGCAGCCGCGTACTCGCGCACTTCCTGCGTGATTTTCATCGAGCAGAAATGCGGGCCGCACATCGAGCAGAAGTGCGCCACTTTGGCCGAGTCTTTCGGCAAAGTCTCGTCGTGGAATTCGCGCGCCTTATCGGGATCGAGACCCAGATTGAACTGATCGTCCCAGCGGAATTCGAAGCGCGCCTTGGACAGTGCGTTATCGCGAATCTGCGCACCCGGGTGCCCCTTGGCCAGATCGGCTGCATGCGCCGCAATCTTGTAAGTGATGATGCCGTCCTTGACGTCGTTTTTATCCGGCAGCCCCAGATGCTCTTTGGGTGTGACGTAGCACAGCATGGCCGTACCGTACCAGCCAATCTGCGCCGCACCGATGCCCGAGGTAATGTGGTCGTAACCGGGCGCGATATCGGTCGTCAATGGTCCCAGCGTGTAGAACGGCGCTTCGTGGCACTGCTCCAGTTGCAAGTCCATATTCTCTTTAATCAGCTGCATCGGCACGTGACCGGGGCCTTCGATCATCACCTGCACGTCGTGCTTCCAGGCGATCTGGGTCAGTTCGCCCAGCGTTTTCAATTCACCCAGCTGGGCTTCATCGTTGGCATCGTAGATCGAGCCGGGACGCAGGCCATCACCGAGCGAGAACGACACGTCATAGGCCTTCATGATTTCGCAGATCTCTTCGAAATGCGTGTACAGGAACGATTCCTGGTGGTGCGCCAGACACCATTTGGCCATGATGGAACCACCGCGCGAGACGATGCCGGTAAGGCGCTTGGCCGTCAGCGGCACATAGCGCAGCAGCACACCGGCGTGGATGGTGAAGTAATCGACGCCTTGCTCGGCCTGTTCGATCAGGGTATCGCGGAAGATTTCCCAGGTCAGGTCTTCGGCCTTGCCGTTGACCTTCTCCAGCGCCTGATAGATCGGTACGGTGCCGATCGGGACCGGGCTGTTACGGATGATCCATTCGCGGGTTTCGTGAATATGCTTACCGGTCGACAGATCCATCACATTGTCGCCACCCCAGCGGATCGCCCAGGTCATTTTTTCGACTTCTTCGCCGATCGACGAGGTCACGGCGGAGTTACCGATGTTGGCATTGATCTTGACGAGGAAATTACGGCCAATGATCATCGGCTCGACTTCCGGGTGATTGATATTGGCCGGGATGATGGCGCGGCCACGGGCGATTTCTTCGCGTACGAATTCCGGCGTAATTTCAGCAGGAATGCTGGCGCCGAAGGACTGGCCCGGATGCTGGCGTCCCATCAGGTCGGCCAGACGCTGGCCCATCGGACCGGACTTCTGCAGATTCTGTAAATATTCCTGACGGCGCAGGTTTTCGCGGATCGCCACGTATTCCATTTCCGGCGTGATGATGCCCTGGCGTGCATAGTGCATCTGCGTGACGTTTTTACCGGCGCGGGCACGGCGTGGCTGGCGGTGCAGATTGAAGCGCAGTTCGGCCAGCGCCGGATCGGCCAGCCGCGCCTTGCCATAGTCCGAGGTGGGGCCGTCGAGCGCTTCGGTATCGTCGCGCTCCAGTATCCACGGCAGACGCGGGGTAGCGGCCAGTCCCGAGCGGATATCGATGAGCGCATCCGGATCGGTGTACGGGCCGGACGTATCGTAGACATAGACGGGCGGATTGGCTTCAAAACCAAACGAGGCCGGCGTATCGGCCTGACTGATTTCGCGCATTGGTACGCGGATGTCGGGACGGCTGCCCTGCACGTAGACTTTGCGGGAATTGGGTAAAGGTTTAATCGCTGCACTATCCACCGTGGCGGTGACAGAGAGGAATTTGGCGTTGGCGTTGGCGTTCATTTGGCTCCTTGGTAGGCTACAGGAGCCAGCAAAGGAGGTAGGACGACCGTTGCCACGAGCGGCCCGGATGTAGCAGACATCGATGCGGGCGGTGTGACGGCGCTATCCTTAGCTTCCCTTCGCTGGCATTATCCAGATCAGGTTCGGAGGGTATTTCTCACCCGCACACCACAATGATGTGCAGGACCCCTAGCGTTTGCCGCCTTGCGGCAGCGGGACGATTATACGCCGCGTCTTAGCATGTCGACAATAGCTGTCTTGCTGCCGTTTGCTGGATACTTGATCTAGCTTGACGGGACTAAAGCGGGCAATGGGTCGTCATTAGTTCAACCCGAAAGTGGCACGGTCAATACCAGGAACGTCATGCTAGCTAAAAGCGACATCTTCCAGACGGAAGCGGAATTTACGTCGTTCCGGCAACACCCACCCCTCGCCTTTGCTGCAATCTCGCGGCGCTGGCTCGGCCGCTGGAGCTAGCAAGCTGTGGGTTTGCAATGTTTTCTGTACAGCAGCGCAAGCACTCACCAGGTCTGCCAGTAGATGGTTGGCAGGGATGGCAACGGCTGATCCTGCTGCATCGGCACTTGCGGCAATGTCACTTGTTCCCGCCGAAGTTGCGCTCGCCAATGCGTCAGAACACGAATAAGCTGTGGCTTGTGCTGTGGCTCGTGATTGCTCCTGCTCCTGCTCCTGCCTGACTAGCATGCGTAGGCGACTGGCGTGAATGTAGTATTTATCCTGCGGGCGGCGCACATAGATATCGTTCCACGCGTTGCGCGTGCCGCGACCGGCCCAGTGCGCTAGCTGATTGGGCGTGACTACACGCCCATTAAAAATAATCTGGTTACCTTGCACGCGGGCACACTGCTCGTCGTGGTAACTAACGGTGCGCAACAGGGTACCATCCGGCAGAAACACGGTTTTCCATTGATAACCGTGCACGGGGTATGGATTGCCGCCCATCTGCAGCCGACTTTGTTCGGCCAGCCACAGCTCGATGGCGTCAGCCAGTGCGTGTTGCAGATCGGCGGCGCCACCACGCCGCCCGAGTTGTTCGACAAGCCGATGAATCTGGCGGCTCTCTATAGGGACACTCACCCAGGCTTCCATGTTCTGCTTCCTCCTATTTTTGCTTCTATTTCTTTCTGCTTTGTTCTGATTAGAGCAAAAACGCGAGAGAAGGTTCCGCAAAAAGGTAAAGCGGGAAAAATAGAAGAAAGCAGAAAAATAAATAGAGCGAATCAGAATACGTAGTTGGAGAGAGCACACCACCCCGCACCCGCTGCGGGCGACAAAGTGGTGCGGCAGAATCAATCCTTGAAGGTCGGCGCCGTCTTGCTCATGCCCGCCATCATGGCCGCCTGCAGATCGGCCGACATCAGCATGGCGGCATTCCATGTAGCGTTATAGTTGAGCCCATCGGCCACGCTGTGATCGCGTGCGTAAGTGATCATCTCCTTCACGCCACGGATCGCCAGCGGCGCCTTGCTGG
>JAIELO010000250.1 GCA_019752915.1 Burkholderiaceae bacterium | reverse complement strand
GCCGCTCGATGGCAGCGCACCGATCAACATCAACACTGTCAAGCAGATCGAAGGTGGTGTGAAATGGCGTAGTGGCGGTGTTTCGACCTTCGTGACCCTGTTCCAGGCCAAGACGGACGAGAGCAACTACGAAGCCACCACCCAGCGCAGCACCTCGAACAAGTACGATGCCAAGGGTGTGGAACTGGAAGGTGCTTACTCGGACGGCGGCTTCCGTGTCAGTGGCGGCCTGACCTACACCGACGCCAAGATCGTCGGCACGGCAGCAGCAGATGTGGCCAACATCGGCAACTCGCCACGTCGTCAGGCCAAGGTGGTGTACCAGATCATGCCTAGCTATAGCTTCGGCGATGCTACCGTGGGCGCTAGCCTGATCGGCACCGGCAAGTCGTGGGGCGATGATGCGCACACCATCGTGCAGGACGCTTATCAGGTGGTGAATATGTTCGCTAACTACCGCCTGACGCCAAAGACCACCCTGTCCTTCAGTGTGAACAATCTGTTTAACAAAATCGGTTACACCGAAGTCGAAGGTGACGGTCACGCTGCCCGCTCGATCAACGGCCGTGCCGCTAAAGTCGGCCTGACCTATGCCTTCTAATGTAATCAAGGACCGCCTGCTGGCGGTCCTGCCCGAATCGCTGCGGCCGCAGGCGGCCCAGCGGCTGGCTGCAGCGCTACCGACGCTGCACCGGCTGCTGGCCGGTCTGTATGGCGAGCGCGCCGATTTCGAGATCTGGCTCGGTAATCTGATGGGCAGTCTGGGCGTGCTGTACGCCGCCCGGCCAGCAGCGTTGAAAGCACTCGATGCCGAACGCGCTGCACAGCCGGACTGGTTCCTGAGCCAGCAAATGCTGGGCTACTGCACCTATGTCAATAACTTCGGCGCTACCCTGGCCGGAGTGCGCGAACAGATTCCGTATCTGGAAGAACTGGGCGTGCGTTATCTGCATCTGCTGCCGTTCCTGCGAACGCGCGCCGGTGAAAATGATGGCGGCTTTGCCGTGACCAGTTTCGACGATGTGGAGCCAGCGCTGGGTAACAACGCCGATCTGGAAGCGCTGACTGCGGCGCTGCGCGCGGCACGCGTCAGTCTGTGCTCGGACTTTATTCTGAACCACGTGGCCGATGACCATGCGTGGGCGCTGGCTGCCAAAGCAGGTGATGTCGATGCGCGGGCGATGTTCCACATCTTCCCCGATCGCAGCATGCCGGATCAGTACGAAGCGACGCTGGGGCAGGTGTTCCCGCAAGTGGCACCGGGCAATTTCAGTCAGGTCGACGCGCTCGGTGGCTGGGTCTGGACCACCTTCTATCCGTATCAGTGGGATCTGAATTATGCCAATCCGGCGGTGTTCGCCGAAATGGCGCAAGCGCTGCTGCGACTGGCCAACCGTGGCGTGGAAGTGTTCCGCCTCGACTCCACTGCTTTCCTGTGGAAGCGGGTTGGCACCAACAGCATGAACCAGCCGGAAGCGCACCAGTTGCTACAGGCCTTGCGGGCGATTGTCGATATCGTCGCGCCGGGCGTGCTACTGAAGGCTGAAGCGATTGTGCCGACGCGCGAATTGCCGGCCTATCTCGGTAGCGCTAACGCGGCCGAATGCCATATCGCCTATCACAGCAGCCTGATGGCCGCTGGCTGGGTGGGGCTGGCCGAACAGAATACCGAGGTGCTGCGCGCGGTGATCGCGAATACTCCGGCCTTGCCGCCGGCTGCCACCTGGCTCAGTTATGTGCGCTGCCATGACGACATCGGCTGGAATGTGTTGCGCGCCGAAGCGGGCGAGGATAGTGCTGCGCGGTTAGCACGGGTGGCGCGTTTCTTTAGCGGTGCCGAGGGCAGTTATGCCCGCGGCGCGGCGTTCCAGAGCAGCGATCCGCACGCCGCCCACGGTAGCAACGGCATGGCCGCTGCGCTGACCGGTCTGCAATCGGCCGGTACCGACGAAGAGCGTGCCGTGGCGCTGCAGCGCATGTTACTGCTGCATGGTCTGGCTTTGAGCTTTGGCGCATTGCCGGTGCTGTATATGGGCGATGAACTGGCGATGGAAAACGATGACAGCTATCTGCAGCGCCCGCAGCACGCGATGGATAGCCGCTGGCTGCAACGCCCGCAGTTCGATCGCGCGCGCTGGCAGCAGCGCCACGATGCGGCTACCCCGGCCGGGCGCATGTATCTGGGGCTGACGGCGCTGGTGAAACTGCGCCGCGCGCATCCGGCACTGGCGGCGCACGCACCGCGTACGTTGCTGGACGATGCGCCGGAGAGTGTGCTGGCGCTGGCGCGCGGCGACAACTTCCGTGCCCTGATGAACTTCAGCGCGCAGCCGCAAACGTATGCGCTGCCGGGAAGCTGGACTGACTGTCTGAGTGGCGCCATACTGGACGGCAGCATTACGCTGGCGCCGTATGCGCTGCACTGGCTAGAACGTGGAGAACAATAAACCATGAGCGGACAAACCATTGCCGTTTTCGGCGAAGCACTGGTCGATGATTTTCTGACCGAACAGGTAGTCGGTGGCGCGCCTTTCAACGTGGCGCGCAATCTGGCCGCCTTTGGTGCTGCCACGCTGATGATTACCCGGGTAGGGCAGGACCAGAACGGCGTGCTGCTGCGTGGCGAGTTTTCGCGCTTCGGCATGAGCGAGGCGGGACTGCAGAGCGATCCGGTGGCGTCCACTGGCCGGGTAGTGGTCGAGCGTAATGATGGCGGCCATCGCTTTATCATTCTTCCCGATCAGGCTTACGATTATGTGGAAGCTTCGGCGGCGCTGAGCGCTTTGAAACAGGCGGCACCGGCGACGATTTATTTCGGCACCATGGCGCAGCGTCATCCCTGCTCGCGCGGCACCTTGCGCGCGCTGCTGGAAACCACCAACGCGCAGCGTTATCTGGATCTGAATGTGCGCGAGGGACAGGTGACGGAACGTTGCGCCTTCGAGTCGCTGCATCTGGCTGACGTGCTAAAGGTGAACGAGGACGAGTTGCAGGACCTGTTCCGCTGGTACACCCACACCCAGCCCGGTACCGGTGCGATCGATAGCAAGGAAATGATTGACGCCTGTCTGAATCTGATGCGCAGCTTCCGCCTGCAAGGGATGATTGTGACGCTGGGCGAGCGCGGCGCCATGCACTTCAGCGCCGAAGGCGTAGTCACTATCAGCACCCCTGCCGCTGCGCCGGTCAAAATTGTTGATACGGTAGGCGCGGGCGATGCGTTTTCGTCGGTGTTCCTGTACGGGCAGGCGCAGGGCTGGCCGCTGGCGCTGACGCTGGACCGGGCCAATGCCTTTGCCGGCGCAATCTGCGGTATCGCCGGTGCGGTGCCGGCCGATCTGGCTTTCTATAAGCCGTGGCTGGCCAGCTGGCAGCAGGGAGTGGCGGGATGAAGCCGCGTCTGTCGTTCTGGCAGATCATCAATATGAATATCGGCTTTTTCGGTATTCAGTTCAGTTTCGGGCTACAGCAAAGCAGTATGAGCCCGATCTACAAATATCTCGGTGCCGACGAAGCCAGCCTGCCGTATCTGTGGCTGGCCGGACCGATGACGGGCTTGCTGGTGCAGCCGCTGATCGGCGCGATGAGTGACCGCACGGTGAGTCGCTGGGGACGCCGCACGCCGTACTTCCTGATCGGCGCGATTCTGTGCAGTCTGGGTTTGCTGGCCATGCCATTTAGCCCGACGCTGTGGTTTGCCGCCAGCCTGCTGTGGATTCTCGATGCCGCCAACAATGTGACGATGGAGCCGTATCGCGCCTACGTTAGCGACAAGCTCAATCCCGAGCAGCATTCGCTGGGTTTCCTGACCCAGAGTGCGTTCACCGGGCTGGGGCAGACGCTGGCCTATCTGACACCGTCGCTGCTGGTGTGGGCGGGCATGAACAAGGATGCGGTCAATAGCCACCAGATTCCCCACATCGTGATTGTGGCCTTTATGATCGGCGCGGTGTTTTCGATTAGCTCGGTGTTGTGGACCTTGAAGACCACACCGGAGCAGCCATTGTCGGCGCAGCAGGTGGCCGTGATCCGCGCCCAGCCGTCCGGCTGGCGGCACACGCTGGCCGAAGTGGCGAGTGCGGTGCGCGACATGCCGGACACCATGAAGCAACTGGCGTGGGTCAAGCTGTTCCAGTGGTATGCCATGTTCTGCTACTGGCAATACATCATGCTGTCGCTGGCCACCACCATTTACGGCACCACGGATCCGGCGACGCAGGGTTTCCGCGATGCCGGACTGCTCACCGGGCAGGTGGGGGCGTTCTACAATGCCATCGCGTTTGTCGGGGCGCTGGCACTGGTGCCGTTCACCCGTCGTTTCGGGCCGCAGCGCAGTCACAGTGTCTGTCTGGCGCTGGCCGGGCTGGGCATGCTGGCGATCCCGCTGATCCACACACCGGCTTTGCTGTTTGTGCCGATGATCGGGATCGGGCTGGCGTGGGCCAGTATCATGGGGAATCCCTATGTGATGCTGGCTGGTTGCATACCGGCCGAGCGCACCGGCGTCTACATGGGGATCTTCAATATGTTCATCGTGATCCCGATGATCATCCAGATCTTTACGCTGCCGCTGTACTATCACAGCCTGCTGGGCGGGAATCCGGAAAACGTGATCCGGCTGGCGGGGATCTTGATGCTGTGCGGTGCCGTTGCGGTACTGGCCGTCAAAATCAGGCCAAGCGCAGCACACGCCTGAAAGAAAACGGCCAGCTCTGAAAGCTGGCCGTTTTTTTACTCGTCGTGCATCTGGCTTTGCAGATAGTTCTGGATGCCGATTTTACCGATCAGATCGAGCTGGGTTTCCAGCCAGTCGATGTGTTCTTCGGTATCGTCGAGGATTTCCAGCAGCAAGTCGCGCGACACATAATCGGCGGCCTGTTCGGCGGCGGCGATGCCGGCCTTCACGGTAATCTGGGCACCCTGTTCCAGTTTCAGGTCGGCGCCCAGCATTTCCTCGGTATGTTCGCCGATCATCACTTTGTGCAGGGCTTGCAGATTCGGCAGGCCGTCCAGCATCAGAATACGATCGATGAGTTTGTCGGCATGTTTCATTTCGCCGATGGACTCCTCGTATTCCTTCTTGGCAATGCGGCTCAGACCCCAGTGGCGGTACATGCGCGAATGCAGGAAATACTGATTGATCGCAGTCAGCTCGTTGGTCAGCTGGGCGTTCAGTTGCTTGATGACTTCCGGATCACCTTTCATGGCGTTCTCTCTTTCGTGGTGGTGGAGTAACGCCATTGTGCCACGCCGGCGGCAGCTTGCGCTGCCTGTGCTAGTCAAAAGCTCAGTCCGTGTCCGGATGTCGGATCTGACCCCGGTTTTTGACCCCGGTTTTTAGCCGAGCTGGAAGTTGATCGGGACCAGGGCGTAGACGGCGATGGCTTTGCCGTCTTCGATGTAGGGCTTGTAGAGGGCGCGCAGGACGGCCTGGCGGCCGGCTTCGTCGAGGGTGCTGTAGCCGGACGATTTCTGGATGACGACTTGCTCGGCCTGACCTTTTTCGCCGATCAGCACGCGCAGCATGACGATGCCGCTTTCGCCCAGTCGGCGCGAGCTGTTCGGGTAGACCGCTTGCGGGGCGCGCAGGTATTCGACGCTGGAGATGGTTTTCGGGCTGGCGCTGGCGGCAACGGCCGGGGCGGCGACACTGGCCACGGTGGCATTGCTGCTGGCCGGCGCTTCGCTGCTGCGCACCGGGGCACTGCTGACACTGATGGTCGGCTCGCTGCTGGCAATTGCCAGTGGTGGTAGCGGCGGGACGATCACGGCAAGCTTAGGCGGCGGGGCGCTCGGCATCGCGGGCGGCGGGGCGGGCTTGACCGGTTCGCTGGCGGCGACGAAGTTGATGGTGACGATGTTGGGCATGACGGCGTGTGCGACCTGACGCAGCATGCCGGTGTGGAACAGGTAGAACATCAGGGCGTGACCGGCGATGATGGCGGCCAGCGGTGCCAGTTTGCGCCAGCGCGGGACTTGCTGTCCTTGATGCTGGCCGTAAGCGGCGAAGCTCAGGGTGTGCATGACGACTCCTAGTTGCTGCAGGTCTGGCGTTGCAGTACGGTTTCCTGCAGCACGGTGGTGTGCGACTGTGCCAGGGTGTCGCCCAGCAGTTCGGTGGCGTAGCTCAGGCACTGGCCGCAGCAGGTGGCAACGCCGAGGTCGCGCTGCAGTGCTTCCATCGAATCGGAACCGAGTTCGATGGCCATGCGGATTTCACGGTCAGAGATGTTGTTGCAGACGCAGACGATCATGGGCTCACCTTCTAGTCACTGTTGTTTTCTGGTTACTTAATGCGAATCATTATCATTTCCGGTAGTGTGCCGCAATTTCATGCGGGATGCAAGCGCAAATAGAAGTAATTCGCATTACCGTTTATAATAGACTGATGTTATTTCCGGCAGGCATGGCTCATTCCCGAGCGGATCGCCACAGGCCGGAAAGCCGCTGTGGCACCTGTCCGGCGGCGTTTTGAACGGATTTCGCTATGACGCATGCTGTTCCTCTGATCACTCTCGATACTCTGCCGGTCGGCGCTAGCGCGACGGTGGTGCATATCGCTCCCGGCCAGCCGCAGGCGGATGGTGCAACGCTGGCGCGCCGTCTGATGGAGCTGGGCTTTGTGCCGGGGGAGCAGATCCGTATGCTCAAGCGTGGTATGCCGGGCGGTGAGCCGCTGGCGATCAAGGTGGGCAATGCCACCTTCGCGCTGCGTCGCTTCGAGGCGGCGCTGGTTTCTATTCAACCGGAATAAGTTATGGCTGCTGTCGAATCCCGGGCGGCGACGCCTGTTGTCGCTGCTGCGCCCATGGTGGCGCTGCTGGGCAATCCCAATTGCGGCAAGACCGCGCTGTTTAACCGTCTGACGGGCGCCCGCCAGAAGGTGGCCAATTACGCCGGTGTCACCATCGAGCGCAAGGAGGGCAGTTTCAGTTCGCCGGCCGGACGTGCCTACCGTCTGCTCGATCTGCCCGGTGCCTATAGTCTGTCGGCGCATACACCGGATGAAGCGATTACGCGGGATGTGGTGGCCGGACATCGCGCTGGCGAGGCGGTGCCGGATGTGCTGGTGTGCGTGGTGAATGCCACTAACTTGCGTCTGAATCTGCGCTTAGTGCTGGAGATCAAGCGGCTCGGTTTGCCGATGGTGCTGGCGCTGAATATGGTGGACGTGGCGCGCAAACGCGGCATCATCATCGATGAAGCTTTGCTGGCCCGGGAACTGGGCATGCCGGTGGTGGCCACGGTGGCGGTGCAGGCCGGTGGCGAACGCGCGCTGGTGCAGGCGCTCGATGCACTGGCGCCGTCGCTGACGGAGAAGGTGGTGCCGCAGTCGCTGGACGCGATCGATGCGGTCAGCGTCGAGGTGACCCAGCGCGAGGTGCGGCGGATTCTGGCACTGGTGTGCCGCGATGCGGACGACAGCGGTAATCTGAGCGAGCAGATCGACCATGTGGTGCTGCACCCGGTGATGGGGCCGATCATTCTGGCGCTGCTGATGTTCTGCGTGTTCCAGGCGGTGTTCAGCTGGGCCAATGTGCCGATGGATCTGATCAAGGATGGCGTCGATGGTCTCGGTACCATGATCAAGGATGCCATGCCGGATGGCTTGCTGCGTAGTCTGCTGGTCGAGGGCATTCTCGGCGGCGCTGGCAGTGTGCTGGTGTTCCTGCCGCAGATTCTGATTCTGTTCTTCTTCATTCTGGTGCTGGAAGACTGCGGCTATCTGCCGCGTGCGGCCTTCCTGCTGGATCGCCTGATGGGCGGGGTGGGTTTGTCCGGACGCGCCTTCATTCCGCTGCTGTCGAGCTTTGCCTGCGCCATCCCCGGGATTATGGCAGCACGTACCATCCAGAATCCGCGCGACCGGCTGGTGACGATCATGATCGCGCCGCTGATGACCTGCTCGGCGCGTCTGCCCGTGTATGCGCTGATTATTGCGGCCTTTATTCCCGAGCGTGAGGTGGCCGGCTTTATCAGTCTGCAAGGGCTGGTGCTGTTTGGCCTGTATGCGGCCGGGATTATTTCGGCGATGGCGGTGGCCTACTTCATGAAGCGCGCCATGGGTTCGAATCACCAGCATCCGCTGATGCTGGAACTGCCTTCCTATCACTGGCCGCATCTGCAGAATCTGGGACTGGGTCTGTGGGAACGCGCCAAGATCTTCATTTCCCGGGTGGGGACGATCATCCTGACACTGATGGTGCTGCTGTGGTTCCTGAGCACCTTCCCCGGTGCGCCGGAAGGCGCGACCCATCCGCCGATCTATTACAGCCTGGCCGGGATACTGGGGCGCGGGCTGGAATATGTGTTCGCGCCGATCGGCTTTAACTGGCAGATCTGCATTGCGCTGGTGCCCGGTCTGGCTGCGCGCGAAGTGGCGGTGGGTGCGCTCGGTACGGTGTATGCGCTGTCCCAGAGTGGCGATGCGCTGGCCCAGTCGCTCACGCCGATCATCGCGGCGACGTGGACGCTGCCAACGGCGCTGTCGCTGCTGGCGTGGTATGTGTTTGCGCCACAGTGCATGTCGACCCTCAGCGTGGTGCGCCGCGAGACCAATGGCTGGCGCTATCCGCTGCTGATGGCGGGGTATATGTTTGCGCTGGCCTACGCGGCGTCGTTCCTGACCTATCACGTGGCGCTGCTGTTAAGCGGAGGCTGAGATGCTGCAGAATCTTCTGGTTGCGTTGATCGTGTTGCTGGCGTTGCTGCACACCTGCCGGCGCTATCTGCCGGCGGCGTTGCGACGCCGCTGGGCCACGGCGCTGAGCCGGCGTGGTTACGATGCGCGCCTGCTGTCGCGCGTGTTTGGGCTGCGTGACGGCTGCGGCGATGGCTGCAGCAGTTGTGGCGGCTGCGATAGTGCGGGCGCTGGCCCGCAGGGCGGCAGCACGGCGCCCGGTAATGGCCAGTCGGGCAAGCCGACTACGCGGGTGATTACGCTGCACGTGCAGCGCTAAGTGGAGCCTCGCAGCACTCGACAGCACTAGATAGCACTAATCTGCACTAATTAGCACTAATTAGCACTAATTAGTACTAGACAGCACTAATCAGTACTAGACGGCGCTCAGCAGAGCGGCGGTAGCCATGGTAAGCTGCCAGGATTGCGGCGAACGGCCGTGCTTTTTGTGGAGTGCTCAGCATGATCGTGGTTCACCATCTGAATAATTCGCGCTCGCAGCGTGTCCTGTGGCTGCTCGAGGAACTGGGCCTGTCCTACGACATCGTGGCCTATGCGCGCGACCCGAAAACCATGCTGGCGCCGCCCGAACTGCGCGCTATCCATCCGCTCGGGAAATCGCCGGTGATTACGGATGGCGAGGTGGTGGTGGCGGAGTCCGGCGCCATCATCGAGTATCTGCTCGAGACCTATGGCGAGGGGCGTTTGCAGCCTGCTGCCGGCACGCCGGAGCGGCGCCGCTGGACCTATTTCCTGCACTATGCGGAAGGCTCGGCGATGACGCCGCTGCTGTTAAAACTGGTGTTCGACCGGGTTGAAAACAGTCCTGCACCGTTCTTCGTGCGACCGATTGCGCGCGCGATTGCAAACAAGGTGAAGAGCAGCTATATCCAGCCGCAGCTCGCCAGTCATCTCGATTATCTGGAAGGGGAACTGGCGCAGCGTCCATGGTTTGCCGGCGCCGAGTTCAGTGCCGCCGACATTCAAATGAGCTTCCCGCTGGAGGCGGCCGCATCGCGCGCCGGTCTGGATGCCAGCCGTCCGCACCTGATGGATTTCCTGCAGCGCATCCATAGCCGTCCTGCCTTCCAGCGTGCGCTGGCCCGTGGCGGCCCTTACGATTTCCTCAAGTAAGTCGCCAGTCGCAGGGCTGCCGTAGCGCTGCAGTGCTGCAGCGCTACGCTACAATAGCGCCGTGATGCTGCTTCTCTCTACTACTTTCTCCTGCTCCTGCCATGGCTAGATTGCTGGCCATCGATGGCCTCAACATCGTGCGTCGCATGTACGAGGCCAGTCCCGAACCCGATAGCGCCGACAAGGCGCTAACGGCGCTGCGCTACGCCCAGTCGTCGCTGCACAAGCTGCGCCGTCTGCACGCGCCGACCCACGTATTACTGGCCTTCGATGCGGGCGGACCGACCTGGCGGCATGCTCTGTATGCCGATTACCGGGCTGGCCGCGCACCGATGCCGGAGGTGCTGAAAGCGGCGCTGGGGCCATGGCAGGCGCAATTGCAGGCGCAGGGCTGGCCGCTGCTGGCGATCGAGGGCGTGGAAGCGGATGACGTGCTGGCCACGGCCGTGCAGCGCTGGCTGGCCGAAGGGCGCGGCGAAGCGTATGTGGCCAGTACCGACAAGGATCTGCATAGCCTGATCGCGCAGGGAGCGCTGTTGTGGGATCCGTTCAAGGGTGTCTGGCACGACGCGGCCTGGGTCGAGGCCAAGTGGGGTGTGGCGCCGGCACAACTGGCCGACCTGCTGGCGCTGATGGGCGATCCTGCCGATGCGATTCCCGGGGTGTCCGGCGTGGGCGTGAAGACGGCGGCACGCCTGCTGCGCACCTATGGCACGCTCGATGGCATCCTCGCCGGTGCCGGTATCCTGCAGGACCGGCTGGGGATAACGCTACGAAAAGAGAAGGAAATGCTGTATCTTTCGAGACAACTGGTGGAATTAAAAACCGACGTACGACTGGGCGTGAGCTGGAATATGCTGGCGTGGTCCGGCCCGGACGGGGACTAGAACAAGGTAGGCGCAATGTTAAAAGCAGTGATTATTGATACCAGCGCGATAGCGCGTGGCTTGCTCAATACCGTGCTGGTGGAAGGCGGTTACGAGGTGGTGGGGCAGGCGCATACCTGCGCAAACGGGCTGGCGCTGCTGATCAAGCATCAGCCGCACCTGATCTGTATCGCCCGCGAGCAGATCGAAAGTGGCGATGACATCGTGCGCGAGATCAAAACCAACTGGCCCAAGACCCTGATTTTCATGGTGTCGAGCGAGTTCGATGCGGCCACCATTCAGGCGGCCCACGCGATGGGCGTGCATGGCTTTATCGTCAAGCCGTTCAAGGCCGATACGGTGCTCAATACCATCCGCAATACCGTGATCGCGATGGTCAAGCGGCAGCGCGCCGCGCTGGCGCGCGAGGCCGGGGCAGGGGACGCCGGTGCAGCAGCGCCGGATGACGGCGCGCCACCGGCTGCCTGAATCTAGACTGGCGAACGCCCGGCCGCCGCAGCGCCGGGTTTAGCCGGCCAGCGTGGAGCCGGCAATCAGGCCGCCACCGAGGCAGACATCACCATCGTAGAGCACCGCCGACTGGCCCGGCGTGACCGCCCATTGCGGTTCCATGAAGCGCAGTGCGAAATCGCTGTCGCCTTGCGGCGTCAGCTCGCAGGCGACATCGGCCTGCCGGTAGCGGGTTTTGGCGGCCAGCGTGCTGCTGAGCGGTGCGTGACCGGCGATCCAGCTGGCCGTATCGGCCTGCAGGGTGGCCGATTGCAGCCACGGGTGGTCATGCCCCTGCACGATGTACAGGGTGTTATTGGCGACGTCCTTGCGCGCTACGTACCACGCATCGCTACTGCCATCGTCCTTTTTATAGGCTTTCAGGCCGCCGACACCGATGCCTTTGCGCTGGCCCAGCGTGTAGAAGCTCAGACCCACGTGCTCGCCCACCTGACGGCCATCGTCGGTCATCATCGGGCCCGGTTTGTAGGACAGGTAGCGGTTGAGGAATTCGCGGAACGGCCGTTCGCCGATGAAGCAGATGCCGGTCGAATCCTTTTTGGTGGCATTCGGCAGCGCCAGTTTGGCGGCGATCTGGCGCACTTCCGTTTTCGGAATTTCGCCCAGCGGGAACAGGGTTTTCGACAGCTGCGCCTGATTCAGACGGTGCAGGAAATAGCTCTGGTCCTTGGTATGGTCGACTGCCTTCAGTAGTTCGAAGCTGTTATGGCGTTCGCGCACGCGGGCGTAGTGGCCGGTGGCGATCAGGTCGGCGCCCAGCGTCATGGCGTGGTCGAGGAAAGCTTTGAATTTGATCTCGGCGTTGCACAGCACGTCGGGATTCGGGGTGCGTCCGGCCTGATACTCGCGCAGGAAGTCGGCGAACACGCGGTCCTTGTATTCGCTGGCGAAGTTGACCGCTTCGATGTCCACGCCGATCACGTCGGCCACGCTGGCCGCGTCGATCCAGTCCTGTCGGGTCGAGCAGTATTCGCTGTCGTCGTCATCTTCCCAGTTCTTCATGAACAGGCCGATGACTTCGTAACCCTGCTCCTTGAGCAGCCATGCCGACACCGAGGAATCGACCCCGCCCGACATACCGATCACGACTTTTTTCTTACTCATTTTATTTCCTGAAAACTGTTACTTAGTTGTTGCCTAGATCAATCCGGGGCTTAACCGTGACTGCTGTCGGGCGCCGACAGGAACACCGAGGCATGCGTCTGCAGCAGGTGCAGCGGGGCGCGGTGGCCGGCCAGATATTCGTCGACGCACTGCAGCACGGTGGGGCTGCGGTGCCGTTCGGCGCAGGCGGCCAGTTCGTCACGCGTCAGCCACATGGTGCGCAGGATGCCGTCGTCGAGCGGGCGGTCATGCTGCTGGCCCGGCGTGCCGCAGAAGGTGAAGCGCAGATAGGTCACTTCTTCGCCCGTGCGATTCGAGGTGTAGCGCGACATATACATGCCCACCAGCGCCGTCGGGGTGAAATCGTGCGCGGTTTCTTCCAGTGTTTCGCGGATCACCGCCTGCTCCAGCGATTCGTGCGGGTCGAGGTGACCGGCGGGCTGGTTGATGCGGATACCGTCGCTGGTCTGTTCTTCGATCAGCAGAAACTTGCCATCTTTTTCAATGATGGCGGCAACGGTCACAGAGGGTTTCCAGATACGGGGCATAGGCGATCCTTGAAAGAGCCGACATTTTAGCCTGTTCCGGCCGTTTCGGCGCTGCGGCGACGCCGTGTCATGGATACGACATTGAAATAGCGCAAACTTTGGCAACAATGCCACACTGCATCAGGTGTAGTTGAGCTAGATTAAGTGTTTTAACGGCAATAGATGACATTTTGTAATAAATGTAGTGATAAATGCGACATTTATTGATAAATACGTATTAAGTATGATGGGGCCATCGAAGGGGGAGACTGCCGAGGGCGGCTCCGGCATTCCGTGTTAGATTCTAGTCAGTTTATTAATCCTTGGGAGGCAGCATGAGAATAGGCATACCGGCCGAGACGCGGCCGGGTGAAACCCGGGTTGCGGCGACGCCCGAGACCGTCAAGAAGCTGGCGGTCAAGCACAGCATCATCGTGCAGGCAGGTGCAGGACTGGCCGCATCGGTGACGGACGAGGCGTATCTGGCTGCGGGCGCGCAAATCGGCACGGCTGCGGAAGCGTTCGGAGCCGAGGTGGTGCTGAAGGTGCGTGCACCGGATGCTGCCGAACGGGGGCTGATGCGCGCCGGGACGGTGTTGATCGGCATGCTCAATCCTTTTGATGCGGACAATAACGCTGCCATGGCGGCTGCCGGTCTGCAGGCGTTTGCGCTGGAAGCGGTGCC